>NZ_JAKGBH010000013.1:0-110372 GCF_021532515.1 Pseudoalteromonas sp. PAST1
GCGTGAAGTTTTGGAATATCGAGACCCGCACAACCTGCGCCAGAGAATGAAATCATCACGCCGCCATTGTTCGCACCCCAAGCAACTACGCCTGAATTTACATCATGACGGTAAAGGGTTGCTGACTTTTCATAGGTGAACATGCCACCTGAGTTATGGCGATAAGACCAGCTTAAATCATCCGATGTTAAGCGGTCGGCAGCCGTAGCAACCTCAGTATTAAGAAGGTGCATAAATTTAGTAATATCACCTTCAATCAATGAGTTAAGTGTTTTATAACGTTTGGTTTTTCTAACTACATTCTTGAAAAAGTGCGCCCGTTCTTCACTTGGAATAGCATCAACAGAGCCGTAATTACGGTAACGAGGGTTGTTTTCGAACAGCTGGTCATAGTAATAATCAGAGTCATAAACAACCGATTCGTTAACTTCTACGTCTAAATCATCAGTGGCTTGTTGGTCGAATAATTCAGCACAAAGCATTGCGTTATAAGCTTCTTTGTAGGAGCCAAAGTCACCTTTACCAAACGCAATTTTGGCGTCAAAGCGAAGACGGGCAATTTCGTCAGGACAAAAAACAACGGTTAAGTAGTCGATTTTGGTTAACTGTTTAGAAGTCTGGTTCATAGTCAAATGCTCCAGAGTCGAACAGTTCTTGCCAGTTTGAATCATCAACGTCGATGATTTCGAAAGGTTCTCCACTTGCATAGTCTATGCAAAAAGCCATAGCTTCAGCGCGTGACGAATACATAAGCGGGTGTTCAATTTTATTGAAACCTAACGCGTATTCCTCAATGCCAGCTATGTATTGGAGATAGAATTTCAAACTGTAATCCTTGTTAATATGTCAAACTGTCAATCTTGAATGTTTTCGCGAATCTAACATTCAGGTTTGACAGGTGTCAACTTTTTATTTATCAAGAATGACAGTTATAATTAAGTAAGTGAGGAGAACGCTATGAATTTTAGTTACGAACTAATTGAAAAATATAAAGAAGTTAAAGGTTACACTCAGGACAAACAAGTTATTTCAGATTTCACTGAATTTAACTCAGGTAATATGTCTCAAATTAAAAAAGGTAATCGTCATTTAACTGCGAACCAGTGCATCGCAATGGCTAATGCTGTTGGTATGGATCAAAAAGAAGCTTTACTAAAACTTGCTATCGAAAAATCAAAATCGAAGGAAGAAGGTAAGATCTGGTCGGATATTGTAAAAAAGATTAGTGCGGCATGTGTAGCGCTAACACTTGTTGCAGGACTAGCAAACGCTCCAACTGAGGACGCTTTTGCGTAATAACGGATAGCCCATAAATTACGTTATGTTAAATTACATAAAAATAATTAAAAGTGGGAGTTAGGTTGCTAACTAGCCCACTTTTAGAAGGGTTTTAAATAGCTTAATTTAACTCAGAATCTACCCAAAACTTTGTGCCTTTAAGTACAGCTTGTAGTGCAAGGCCATTTTCGGTTAAAGAGTAAACAGTTACTTGGTCTGCAATAGCTTCGGCAACTAAAGCGCCACCTTTATCTTCGTATTTTGCTGCTGCATCTGCATTTCCACCGAATGCCCAACCATGTTCAATAAAGCGATTTACTGCTGCTTGATTATGAAAAACCATCACAACATTAAAGTCTTTAACACCTAAACCTAAGCCTAAACCTGCTTCACCCATATTCATGTAAGTTGATTTACCGGTTAGGTTGTTTTTAACAACACCGTAACCACCGCCAAAGCTGGCTAAAACAACATTTACATTGGCATTATCAAAAACCGCGTAACCAGCAGAATTAGCAATTTGTTGTTTAACATCAGGTTTTTGAGCGTAAAGCTCACTTAATGTATTGTTTTTCATGCTTTGTACTAAAGCACGTTTTTCATCGGGAGATGCACTTCCTGTTGTAGCACAACCGGTTAAAATTGTAGTGATTAAAACTAAACTAATAGCGATAAACTTTTTCATACATATTCCTTGAATATTAGTATGGCAATCTAGTTAATGTTGCAAATACTATAGATATATTAAGTCCAATACTAGACAGTATCGGACTTTATGGTAATCTTATAACTAGCTATTTTACAAGATATTACATCATTATGCTCGTTGCTCTCGTCGATACACTAAAACAACTGCGTTACCAAATTGCCCATCTTGAAGATGATACTCTTGCAACAGAATATCCAGAACTTGAACACTTTATACATCAAGTTGGATTGACTGTTGCTGAATCAAAAAATGACTTAGCTTTTGTTTATCAGTTTTTATATGTGTATGGCCGAAAATCAGAAGCCACATTTAATCGTTTTCGAAATGAGCTTGAGCGTTTTTGTTTATGGTCATGGTTGGTTGCTGAAAAATCGGTATTTGATCTAAAACGTGAAGATATTGAAGCCTATGTTGATTTTATGGTTGAACCAGATTCAGCCTGGTTATCAAGTTCCGTGCAATGGCGTTATAAAGATGAACAAGGCATAAGACGACTAAATACAAATTGGCGCCCTTTCATCAATAAAGAAAATATTGCTAGCCAACAAACACTCGCAGCTATGTTTACAGCTTTAAATGTTTTTTATAAGTTCGCAATTTTAGAAGAAAAAACCTTTGCTAACTTTGTACCGGTTGTTAAAAAGAATAGCCCTTACTTAGTTGTGCAATCGCAAATTAAAATTCCCGATACACTTAGTGATATTCAATGGGAATATGTTTTTGGTGTTACTCGTGATTTATGTGAACAACAACCTGATTTAGAAAGAAATTTATTCACACTTGCTTGCTTAAAAGGATTGTACTTACGAATATCTGAGTTATCCGAGCGCCCTCAGTGGTCACCCGTTATGTCACATTTTTGGCAAGATAATGATGGTTTTTGGTTTCTAAGAATTATGGGTAAAGGCAATAAATTACGTGATGTTACCTTAAGTGAAGATTTTATATCATATCTAAAACGTTATAGGCTTTACCGTGGTTTACCTGCCCTGCCCCGCGTTGATGAAGCTGAGCCGTTAGTTCATAAAATTCGTGGTAAAGGTGGAATGACTGTTCGTCAAATTCGTCGTTTGGTTCAGCAAAGTTTTGATTTAGCAAAACAATCTCTTTTAGATGACGGCTTTAAAGATGATGCGGAACAACTTGAAGCGGCCACTGCTCACTGGTTAAGACATACCGGTGCAACACACGATGCCCAAACAAGACCTCTTAAACATTTATCTGAAGATTTAGGTCATGCAAAAATTGCTACGACAGATCAAATCTATATTCAAACAAATATAAAAGAACGTGCAAAGTCCGGAATAAAAAGGAAAGTGTAATGGAATATACAATACTGGCATCAGTTGGCTTAGCTTTATTATTTTATTCACTGACGATTCGGCAATTAGAGCGAACAGAAATTACCGGGCCAATGTTTTTTGTGTTGGTCGGAATTGCAATGTCTTACTTTTTGCCGAGTGAGTTTAAGTTAGGCGAAGCCGGACTCAGTGACATTTTACCTTTGGTTGAATTAACCTTAAGTATTTTTTTATTTACCGATGCCGCCAAATCAAAACTTCCCGTATTAAAACATAGTTATCAGTACCCTAGCCTGTTACTTTTTGTTGCTTTGCCGATGACATTACTGTTAGGTGTAGCTGGCGGGTTGTTTTTCTTTTCGGAGTTATCACTTTTTCAATCTGCTTTGATTGCGGTAATCTTAACGCCGACTGATGCCGCGCTTAGCAAAGGAATTTTAGAATGCACATCGGTTCCAGAGAAAGTTCGCGAAGGAATAAATACGGAAAGTGGTTTGAACGATGGCCTTTGCGTACCCATCTTTTTAATTTTACTTTTATTAGCTAAAAACCCAGAAAGTGCTGTAACGACAATTGATACTTTACTTGTTTTTGCAAGAGAGTTAGGTGTAGCACTTATTGTTGCAGGCGTGTCGATGGCCGTGTTTATTCCACTTTTAAAAATAGCATTAGCACGTCATTACTTTGCAAATAATAGCAGTCCATTTTTATTGATTGGCTTAGTCATGGCTATTTTCTCTTTAACACAAAATTTTCATGGCAGTGGCTTTATTGCTGTTTTTGTTTCGGGGCTTTTATTTGATTACTTAGCACCTAAAAAAATTCGTTCAACACTAGTTAAAGACTCTGAGCATATCGCTGAATTTGTTGCGCTACTAATTTGGTGTTTATTCGGTTTTGTATGTGGTCACTTAATTGTGAATGATATCACTTGGCCAATTGTTTTTTATGCATTATTAAGTGTGACGATTTTTAGAATTGTGCCGGTACTCCTTTCACTTATGTTTACTAATCTAAATTTCAAAGACAAATTTACTTTTGCGTGGTTTGGTCCTCGAGGTTTGGCGTCTATCGTTTTCACTTTAATGGTGATGGATACAGCAATTGAAAACAAAGAACAAATTGCCACAGTAACATTAACAACCATTTTATTTAGTGTGTTCATTCATGGCATGAGTACCAAGCCCATCGCAAAAAGTTACCAATAAAAAAGGCGCATTGAGCGCCTTTTTTATTTTTACAACTTAAAGTAGCTCTGCAATTAATTGCAGTGGATGCTTTGGTTTAAATTTTTCATAGCGCTTCACTTGGCTACGACAAGAAAAGCCAGTTGCTAAAATAGTTTCAGGCTCATTACTTGAAATAATTGGTTGCCAACTCATTTCATAAAGAGCCCGTGAATTTTCTTGGTTTTGTTTTTCATGGCCGTACGTTCCTGCCATACCACAACAACCCGTACTGGTAGTTTCAAGCTGTAAATTTAGATCAGCAAAAATGGTTTGCCAAACTTTAGATGCATTCGGCATTGCTGTTGTTTCAGTACAATGACTCAACAATTTAAATGGCGAACTCGTTGTAGTGGCAAGAGTAACTTGTTTAAAGTTTTGCGTTTTAAGCCATTCATGCGCAAGCTCAACTTTAAAATCTCCACGGTTCTCTTTTAAAATTGACACATATTCATCTCGGTAACACATAACCAAAGATGCATCGAGCCCAACTAAAGGAGCATTGATTTCACTGAGTGAATTTAAAAACTCAGCTGCATTTTTTGCTGTTGTTTTAAATTCATTTAAAAACCCTTTTACATGCTGTGCTTTACCATTAGGTTTAAATGGTAATAACATAGGTTTTTTGCCTAACGCTTTAATGACTTTAATAAAGCTTTCGACTAATTCGGCTTCGTAAAAACTCGTGAATGGATCTTGTACTATCAGTACATATTCTGCTTGTTGTTCTTTTGAAAGCGAATTAAGTAATTCAAAATTAAATTGCTGATCTTTTGAAATACGTTTAGAAAGTTGCGGTACGCTTAAACTTGGCGTATCAACATAACCAATGGTATTTTTAATTAATCCTGAAACAAGTTTTGTATTTACTATTGGATTTACCACTTTAGCAAATTTTGCCATAACCGGCGCAGTTTGTTCGATGCCTGCTACTAAATAATCTTTTGCTGGTCGAGCATAATAACTGTGGTAAAAATTTAAAAAGCGTGAGCGAAATGTTGGTACATCAACTTTTATTGGGCATGCAGTAGTACATGCTTTACAAGCTAAACATTCATCCATTGATTCTTTTACTTCATGAGAGAAATCATAAACGCCTTTTTTCTTATCGCGACTATGTTGATAGCGCTCCCACCAAGTGATCACTTCACCATTAACTAATTCTTTTTCGACATTGAGTAAATCAATATTTTCAGACTCTTGAAGGCGCAACCACTCGCGCATTAAACTTGCGCGACCTTTAGGTGAATAACGGCGGTCACCTGTTACTTTATAAGATGGACACATTGGTGATTTTTCATCGTAGTTAAAACATAGACCATTACCATTACAGGTCATCGCGTTATTAAATTCTGTTTTAACATCGATAGAAATTTCTTTGTCGAACCAGGCACGCTTTTGATCGTCAACAGAAACGAGTGAGTCTTTACTTTCAATTGGCGTACAGATTTTACCTGGGTTTACTCTGTTATTTGGATCAAATGCCGCTTTGATTTTTCTAAGTTGTGTAAATAAATGCTCGCCGAAAAATTCAGGGCCATATTCACTTCGATACCCTTTGCCATGCTCTCCCCACATCAAGCCGCCATATTTGGCAGTCAGTTTAACGACTTCATCTGAAATATGGCGAAGCAATTTTTCTTGTTCAGGGTCACACATATCGAGTGCAGGTCGTACGTGTAAAACACCAGCATCAACATGGCCAAACATACCATATTGAAGGTTGTGGTTATCGAGAAGTTCACGAAACTCGACTATAAAATCGGCTAAGTTTTCTGGTGGTACTGCAGTATCTTCAGCAAAAGCTAACGGTTTTTGACTGCCTTTTACATTTCCTAAAAGGCCTACTGACTTTTTACGCATTGCATAAATTTTTAATATATCAGCTTTGTCATTCGTTAACTGATAACCGATCACGCCATTAGTTTGTTTTTCAACACATTCATCGAGTAGCTTACAAAGAGTGTCTACTTTATCTTTAATGTCTTCTGGTGAAACCGCATTAAACTCAACCATGTTGAGCCCTTGCATATCTTTGTTTTCAACATCGGTTATTAAGTCCGATACTGAATGCCAAATGATATCTTCTCGAGCAAGGTTAAGTACTTTGCTATCGACTGTTTCTACAGAAGTTGCATTTGCTGCAACTAGAAAAGGTGAATGACGAAGTGCAGAATCAAAGCTATCGTATTTAATATTGATTAATGTTTTAAATTCAGCAATGGGCGTAATATTTAGTTTTGCTTCAGTAACTATACCTAATGAACCTTCGGAGCCAGTAATTAATCGGCTCATATCAAAGGTTTGTAAATCATCAGAAAAAATATGTTCTAAATCGTAGCCGGTCAGAAAACGGTTTAAACGTGGGAATTTTTCTAAAATAGCGTCTCGATTCTCAAGGCCAATATCAAGAACTGTTTTATATAACTTACCTACTGTCGTGTTTTGTTCAGCAATTACTTTTGCTTTTTCAATAGGCATAGGGGTTGTTGACATTTCAGTGCCATCAACAAGAAAAGTTGTTAGGCCTAAAACGTGATCACTTGTTTTGCCATAAACCAAAGAGCCTTGACCTGATGCATCTGTATTTATCATTCCACCGATTGTTGCACGGTTACTTGTTGATAAATCGGGCGCAAAGAAAAAACCGTAAGGACGCAAAAAGTCGTTTAATTGGTCTTTTATTACACCCGTTTGCACGCGCACCCAGTTTTCTTCGACATTGATTTCTAAAATTTCACGCATGTAGCGAGATAAATCAACAACTATACCTGGGGTTAGCGATTGACCATTAGTACCTGTACCACCTCCGCGTGGACCAAAAGTCAGTGATAAAAACGGATCACGAGAAGCAATTTGCATAGCAAGTTGTATGTCTTTTGCTGACTTTGGAAAGATGACACCTTGAGGTACCTGTTGGTAAACGCTGTTATCGGTTGATAAACTTAAACGTGTAGAAAAGCTTGCATCGGTATCACCACTAAAACCTTGTTTTTGTATTGTATCTAAGTAATTAGAAACGAGTTCTGTGGTGGCTTGTTGTTGGCTTATTGTTGCTATCATGACGGTGATAAATTAAGGCATTTTGCAAATTATATCATGCTAATAGCTAAGATAAATTGAAGATTTTACAGTTTGTAACACTCTTTTTATCGATTTCGGGGGCAATACTTTTATACTGTGTATTAAAGCAGCAAATGAGATAGTCAGATGAAAAAAATTGCATTAATCAGTTTAGGTGCCTTGTGCATGTTATTGGGTTTAGTTTTTGTTATTATTCCCGGACCGTCGCTGATCTTCTTTATTGCAGGACTTTTCTGTTTATCTTTTTACTATCCTAAAGCGCGTGATTATTTAACCTTGTGCCAAAAGGCTCTGACTAAGTCATGTGATTATATCGATAAAAAACTTGCTCGCTGATTCCTAATTGAGCTACAAAAATGCCAGCTAAGTGCTGGCATTTTTTATATCAGAATCTTTATTTTAGTTAAATAAAGTACTTAGTCGGCTAATTTCTTAGCAAGATATAACCAAGTTTCTAATACTGTATCTGGGTTTAGAGAAACAGAATCAATGCCCTGCTCAACTAACCAAGCTGCAAAGTCTTCATGATCTGAAGGACCTTGACCACAAATACCTACGTATTTGCCTTTTGCTTTAGCAGTTTGAATAGCCATTGATAATAGTTTCTTGATTGCAGGGTTACGCTCATCAAATAGATGCGCAATTAAACCTGAGTCACGGTCAAGACCTAATGTTAACTGAGTTAAGTCGTTTGAACCGATAGAGAAACCATCGAAATACTCTAAGAACTCATCTGCAAGTAACGCGTTTGATGGTAATTCACACATCATGATTACTTTCAGACCATTTTCGCCACGTTTAAGACCATGTTCTTCAAGTAATTCAATAACGCGCTTACCTTCTTCAAGCGTACGAACAAATGGGATCATGATTTCAATATTAGTCATACCCATTTCGTTGCGAACACGTTTAATCGCTTCACACTCTAACGCGAAACAGTCACGGAAATCTTCAGAGATATAACGTGCTGCACCACGGAAACCAATCATTGGGTTTTCTTCTTCCGGCTCATATTGCTGGCCGCCAACAAGGTTTGCATATTCGTTTGACTTAAAGTCAGACATACGAACAATGACACGCTCAGGTGCAAACGCACAACCTAGTGTTGCAATACCTTCAACAAGCTTAGAAATATAGAATTCTACAGGTGATTCATAACCTGCCATCATTTCTGAGATTTCAGCTTTTAGCTCGTCAGATTGCGCATCAAAATTAAGAAGTGCTTTAGGGTGAACACCAATCATTCGGTTGATTACGAATTCAACACGCGCAAGGCCAACACCGGCATGAGGTAAGCGAGCAAAGTCGAATGCACGATCAGGGTTACCTACGTTCATCATAACTTTCATTGGTAATTCTGGCATTTCATCAACACGTGAAGTAAGTACTTCGTAATCTAAAATACCTTCGTAGATATAACCTGTGTCACCTTCGGCACACGATACAGTTACATCTTGGCCTGCTTTAATTAAATCAGTTGCATTACCACAACCAACAACTGCAGGAATACCTAATTCACGAGCAATGATTGCCGCGTGACAAGTACGTCCACCACGGTTTGTAACAATCGCAGCGGCACGTTTCATGATTGGCTCCCAGTCTGGGTCAGTCATGTCAGTAACTAGAATGTCGCCTTGTTGTACTTTGTCCATTTCATCAATTGAATCTAGTACGCGTACAGTACCTGAACCAATCTTGTGACCAATTGCACGGCCTTCAGCAACAACTGTGCTTGTACCATTTAATTGGAAACGCTCCATAACGTTAGCGTCTTCGTTTGAACGAACTGTTTCTGGACGTGCTTGAACGATGTAAAGTTTACCGTCGTTGCCGTCTTTTGCCCACTCGATGTCCATTGGACGACCGTAGTGCTTTTCAATAATAACAGCTTGCTTTGCAAGTTCTTGAACTTCAGCATCTGTGATTGAGAATTTGTTTGAAAGTGACGAATCTACGTCAACAATTTCAACTTGCTTACCATGTGATTCATCCGCTGAGTAAATCATTTGGATTGCTTTTGAACCAATGTTACGGCGAACTACCGCTGGTTTACCGTTAGCAAGAGTTGGTTTATGAACATAAAATTCATCTGGGTTTACAGCACCCTGTACAACCATTTCACCAAGACCATAGCTTGAAGTTACAAATACAACATCTTCAAAGCCAGATTCAGTATCAATACTGAACATAACACCTGAAGCTGCTTTATCTGAACGAACCATGCGTTGGATACCAGCTGAAAGTGCAACACCACGGTGATCATAACCTTGGTGAACACGGTAAGAAATAGCGCGGTCATTAAATAGTGAGGCAAACACGTGTTTGATTGCAGTCATTACTGCATCAATACCACGTACGTTTAAAAACGTTTCTTGTTGTCCTGCGAATGAAGCGTCTGGCATGTCTTCTGCTGTAGCAGATGAGCGAACTGCAAATGAAACATCTTGTGATGCGTCGCCGTGTAGTTGGCTATATGCGTCGCGGATGGCTTGGTCTAGGTTAGGTTGGAATGGTGTATCGATAATCCATTGGCGGATTTCGGCACCGACTTTAGCGAGTGTATTTACATCATCCACATCCAATGTGTCTAAAATATCGTGGATTTTTGAGTTTAATCCAGATTGCTCTAGAAACTCATTGAATGCATCAGCGGTTGTAGCGAAACCACCTGGCACTTGAACACCAGCGTTAGCTAGGTTTGAGATCATTTCACCAAGTGAAGCGTTTTTACCGCCAACACGAGGAACATCTTGCATACCAAGCTCTTGATACCAGAGAACGTATTCTTGCACGGATCTTTCTCCATAAACAAATTGTAGTACTAACTGTGAGAGTTAAGAAAGAAAACCTTCTAAAAAGGTCGTAGTCATTCTACACTGGCAACAGACCTCACGTAAACCGTGAAGCCCCTATTTTGCAGATAAAGGTAATAAAAAGGTTAAATATGAGAACTGCATTTTATATTTCTGATGGAACAGCAATCACCTCTGAAGTCTTTGGTCATGCGACCTTATCTATGTTTCCTGTTGAGTTTAATCACAAAACAATTCCTTTTGTTGAAACAGAAAAAAAAGCAATTGAAGTTAAGAACTTAATTAATTCAACAGCGCAACGTGATGGAGAACAGCCACTCGTGTTTTTCACTTTTGTAAACCACGAGCTAAGTGAAATTATTAAATCGTCTTGCGCGGTGTGTTATGACTTTTTATCACAATACAGTGATAAAATTTCTCAAGAGTTAAAAGTTGCGCCAGTACCAAAGGTTCATAGAACGCATTCGATGCACGAGAAAAGTTATGATTTTCGTATTGATGCGGTTAACTATGCGTTGACCAATGATGATGGCGCTAACATTAAAAACTATGCTGAAGCCGACATTATTTTAGTAGGTGTTAGCAGAAGCGGTAAAACACCAACTAGTTTATACCTGGCATTACAATATGGTATCAAAGCGGCGAATTACCCGCTGACAGAAGATGATTTAGAAAGAGGCACCCTGCCTGAGTGTTTAAAAGCTTACAAACATAAACTTTTTGGTTTAACGATTGACCCTGTTCGCCTTGCCGATATTCGCCAGCGTCGTATGGCTAATTCAAAATATGCGTCTTTAAAACAGTGTCGTATCGAAGTGCGTGAAGTAGAAATGCTTTATAAAAAACAGAAGATTCAATTTTTAAATTCGACTCATCATTCAGTAGAAGAAATTTCTGCAAAGATTATATCTGATACTGGTCTTGAAAGACGTAAGTACTAACTTATTTTAGTATCGGACATTAAAGAAGGCTGCAATATGCAGCCTTTTTTGGATAACTTAGTGTTACTTACGTGCGTCTTTTAATAAATCAGCAACTAAGAAACCTAGTTCTAAAACTTGATCTGCATTTAGGCGTGGGTCGCACTGAGTGCGGTAGCGCTGTGCTAAATCTTCATCAGATAAGCCATATGCACCACCAGTACATTCAGTCACGTGCTGGCCAGTCATTTCAAGGTGAACACCACCTGGGTATGAACCTTCAGCTTTGTGTACTGCGAAGAACTGGCTAATTTCACGAAGAATATTATTAAAGCTACGTGTTTTATAACCTGAGCTCGCTTTCTCAGTATTACCATGCATTGGATCTGAGCTCCAAATAACTTTACGGCCTTCTTGTTGTACTTTACGTACTAGTGCCGGTAGTTTCTCTGGCAGTACATCAGCACCCATTCGCGTAATTAACGTTAAGCGACCTGGAATGTTATCTGGGTTAACTGCATCGATAAGTTTGATTAGCTCATCTGGGTCCATACCTGGCCCAACTTTCACACCAATTGGATTTTTAATACCTTTAAAGAATTCGATGTGTGCATGATCAAGTTGACGTGTACGTTCACCAATCCAAACAAAGTGTGCAGAACAATCGTACCAGTCACCTGATAAGTGGTCGCGGCGTGTTAGTGCTTCTTCGTAGCCTAATAATAATGCTTCGTGTGATGTAAATAAGTCTGTTTCTTTTAAGCTTGGTGCAACAGTTGAGTCGATACCGCACACTTCCATAAATTCAAGCGCATCTTGAATTCTGTCAGCTAGCTGTTGGTATTTCTCTTTAAGCGGATTTGCTGCAACAAAACCCATGTTCCAGCGGTTTACTTGATGTAAATCGGCTAAACCACCTTGCGCGAATGCGCGTAATAAATTTAGCGTTGCTGCACTGTGATGATATGCTGTCATCAAACGCTGTGGGTCGGGTACACGTGCTTGCTCAGTGAACTCGAAGTTATTGATGATATCACCACGGTACGAAGGCAGAGATACACCATCGATCGTTTCGTAATCTGATGAGCGAGGCTTAGCGTACTGACCTGCCATACGCGCAATTTTAACTACAGGGCATTTACCACCATAAGTTAAAACAACGGCCATTTGTAAAAGTGTTTTAAATGTATCGCGGATATTTGCTGCATTAAAGTCACTGAATGACTCTGCGCAATCACCACCCTGTAATAAGAAGGCTCTGCCTTCACATACAGCTTCTAGTTGTTTGTATAAGCTACGCGTCTCTTCGGCAAATACCAGAGGTGGTGCGCTTTTTAATTGCCCTTCAACTGATTTAAGGGCTTCTTGATCTGGGTACTCTGGCTGCTGAAGTATCGGCAGTTTTCTCCAGCTGTCTGGGTTCCACGATTGCATGTTGTTTCCTCATTCCTAACATAGACCATTTACGAAAACTAACTTATTGCACGTACTAAGTTCAAGGACAATATTCAGCTATTTACGATTATTTCGTTATTTGATAAACAGATTCGATATTAACTAGCAGTTACTTAGCATCTTTCCATTTTGAAACAGTGAGTTATAGAGCTTTTTTTGTTTTAACAATTAACCTAAAGGCCAAGAACACATCTTACCTAGATTAAGGCCTAGTGTAACCTCTGCTTTACACACTTATATTGAACAATTTATATCTAACATTGATCAAGTTGAAAACCTGTACTAAGTAGCACAAAAAAGAACACATCATACCTAAAGTAAATAAAAGGTAAGGTCAGCATTGAAAATAAATTTATCTATTAATTTTCAGAGGATAAGGTTAAAATTGAATAAACGTTAAGTAAGATGTGTTCCTATGAGTACAAAGTTAGAGATACGTAGTCAGTTTGATTTAGTCAGTGAATTGACTCATTTGTTTTGTGAAGAATTAAAAGAAGTGGGTTTTGATAAGGCTTCATATTATCAACTGCCAGATATCGATGTAAACGACGAAAAGAAAGTTCCTTCTTCAATTAGTGTACATAAAATTGAAGGCGATGATGCTCATAAATTAATTCTAAATTCCTTTGGTGATTTTTATAAAAAGTCAGGATTAAGTAGTCGAGTATTAAAAAGGCATCCAGGCTTATTAGTTTTAAAAGATGTCGATAAGCAACATTTCATTGCAAGGATAAATCAATTAAATAAAGCCAAAGCTGATTTTAAAAATAGTGTTATAGCTATCGATAATAATGATGCGAGGTTTGAAGCTGTTCACAATGCTGTTCCAAATCTCATTACCCTTGCAGCATATCGTAAGATCCATTTTGAAACTGAATCGCCCTACTCTGTTCGTTTTACTTGGATGCACAAACACGCAACTAAAACGCTAACAAAAAAAATGGCCTTAGCAATGTTGGATAAATCGGCTAGTTATTCTAACCCAAGAATGATCGACCAACACGCTTGGCAAGCGCTAGTTGCACAAGAGCAAAGTCGTGTTGCAAGTTTAGGTGATAAAGAAAAATTGCGAATTCGTAGACCAACAAGAGTTAGCCCACAAGTTAATGTAAGATATACAGCTAAAAATCGATATCATGTTAGTGCTGCTTTACCTTTTATTTTGATAAACCCAGAACCAGATGTAAAACTTGGTACATTAACTGATTATCAAAAACCTGAAAGCCACCCTCGAAAAAGAGAATATGATTTCTTAGTTGATAGACTTTACTTAGAACAAGTGACAGATTGATTATGTTAAAAAGGCCACATATGTGGCCTTTTGTACATAGTAAATAGTAAGTAAGTATAAAAGAAATTAGTCTTCGACTATTTCTTCAATTTTATCTTCATCGATTAATACCGCATTCTCAACAATGCGTTTCCCACCTTGAATTTCGATTCGTTTATTATGCTTATTAAGCGTAAGAATCTCATCACAAAATTGATCAGATGGATGCATTTCATATGTGTAATCAATAATATTACCCGTTTTGTCATCTTTGACATTGGTAATGTTATATTCAGAGATTGCACCTTTCTCAATTAAGTCTTTCATTGTCGTAGTCATATCACGACGCAAAGCTTTTAATTTATTCTCGGTAATTTCGTCTGTTGAATAAATAGAGCCATATTTTTCCATAATCGATAATAGTCGGAAATGGTAGGTCTTACCCGGTGCCGCATAACGCCATAAATGATATAAACGAAGCATCATCCAACGAGATAAACCACGTTTTAATTCTTGAGCACTATTAAAGTAGTAACCTTTGTATTCAAGGTTATCGATCATGTTATGAACGAAGGCATTCAAACAAGCCACACATTTTACGTTACCACCTTGACCTTTTTTTCCACTAAAATGAAGTGACGATAAAAAGTTCATGTTCGATTCGTAAAATGAGTCATCAATATCAGAGTTACGCGTATCTGTTGCTGAATATTTGAAAGAAAGTTTAGAACCTTGTAATGCTTCTAATGATTCTTTGATTTGCGGATAAGGCATTGACTGGCCAACCGCTTTCAGTTCTTGCGCTAATTCATTCATTGAAAAAACAACTGCGTATTGAATGCCAGACTTAAAATTGATTTTTACAATTTTACCTTTAGAGGCTAAACGAATTAAGGCACGTTCGACTTTTTCTTCTCGATCAGATGGCCAAACAAGATATTCAACATCTTCACCATCTTTTCTTGTGCTAACTACCGCAGGTGTAATTTTGATTTCGCCATCATAAAGAATGCCGTCTACTTTTTCAGAGATTCTTCTTGTGACGATGGTTTTCTTTGGTGCTTCTTCAACCGGAAGCTTCTTATGACCAGAACGGACAAAACGTCCCCATAAATCATAATGATTAAATGTATTTGAGTAAGCTCTCAAACCATGTGCAGCATTTTCAATTGAAACACGCACATCTTTGTTGTCTGTAAATAGTGCAAGACTTTCATTATCTATTGCACTTTCCACCCCGTGGATCTGCCCGCGTAATGTATCGGGTAAGTTATCTACCGAGATGTTGACCTTTCGGCTCATTGTTCTTATTTCCAATTTTTCTTCGACAGTTAATAACAACACATAAAACTTCAAAAGTTAAATGTTTAAGTTAGTATAAACTTGATCCGATCATAATTTATTTCTTCGGATCAGTTTTATACTAACTGTTTCGTAATTGCTGATTTTCAGATCAGATTTTTACTAAGTTATAGTTGATAGGTCGCAATTTTACTAACTCAGTTCAATTTATGTCCTGTTAATCACCTTTTTAAAGCAAATTAACACGACAAAAATTGCTTTTTTAAAACAGCATGTGGATAAACAGCTCTTTAGTTAGCATAGATCTGATCTGTACCAACTATAGATCAGATCCATACCAACTTATTGCGCATTTTAGTTATCCTCTCAGTGTATAACTTTATAATTTAGTTAGTAAAAGTTTGATCTACACAAGCATTTTTGTGTGTAAAGCAGTGACTAAGCTGTGCATAAGTCGAAAGCTCATTTTTTGCTTAGTAATATGCTGATCTGCGAGTCATTATAGATCTGATCTTTACCAAGTAAAAACACGATCTGGCTTTTTAGTAAATATTCAATAAAATCAGTGATATATTTCACTATTTTAGCATCTTAACCTTATATACCTATATACTTAACCGATATTAAACTTACTTATTTATACTTAGCATCAGTAAAGTTACAAATTTTTATTAAATGTCTTATAAATAAAAGGTATGTCGTCTTAAATACTTGTTTACAGCAATTTGAATGGACATTATACTTAAAGCATAACTTTGAGGAAGAAAGTATGTCTATCAATAATAATGCGCTAGCCACTTACAGGTTACTAAAAGCGACAGCAGAAGTTGCTGAAAAATCGCTAGAAGGACGTATTCAACATTATCGTGCCCATTTAAAGTCTGAAGAAAAAGAACTTCGTACTTACACGCAAAAAGCAGCCGCTGACTTATTAGGCTGTAATAATCGCACCTTGAAACGACGTCATGATAATGGTGACTTTGATGAACTAAATATCAAACGTGGTGCTAATGGTCACTACGCATATACCTTAGTAAATATATTTGCTATGGCTGATATCATGGATATAAAGCCAGATCACCGTACCGTTGATGATAAATTACAAGTTATCGTTATTAACTCATTAAAAGGTGGTTGTGGTAAAACGACCAGCATGGTGAACATAGCCGCTGCACTTGCTACTACCAACATTAAACGATACAGAATTGGTATTATTGACCTTGATCCACAAGGTTCTTCATCAAGCTTTTTCCCGCCTAGTGAACCAGATCCAATCACTGTGGGTGACTTAATGCGTGACTGTATTGAACTCGATGAAAACGAAACCTGGGATGAGTTAGTAACTAACTCTTTCTTAGCTACTCATATACCTAATATCCGTATATTGCCTTCAGGTATGGATGACTTTTATTTCGAGCATGAAACAGCAACTTTATTAAAAGATAGTTCTAGTTACGATAAAACACGCCACTATCATAAATTGCTCGAAAAAGTAATTGAACCGGTAAAAGATCAATTCGATATTATTCTAATTGATACAGCGCCTTCTCTTAACTTTATGTTTTATAATGCATTAATGGCTTCTACCTCGATGCTTATTCCAGTTCATCCTGAAGCTGTAGACTTTGATGCAAACAATAAATACTTAAAACGATTAGGCGAGATTTACCATACAGTTGCTGCGCTTGGCCACCAAGGTTGGGATTTCATGCAATTCTTAGTGACTAATTATGTTAAGGGTAACCATTCACAGCGCGATATCGTTAAAGATGTTCGTAGTGCATTTGGTCGTCAAGTAATGAGTTACCCAATCAATCATAGTTCAGCAATTACCGCCAGCTCATCTTCTTTTAATACTATTTTTGATCAAAAAACGTCAGACAGCTTAGCTAGTCGTGAGTCACTGCTTCGTGCGCAAGAAAATATCAAAGATGTGGTTGATGAACTAGAAATGTTGATCCGATCTAATTGGCAGTCAACTCAATCAACGCTAAATTCAGCTAAGTAAGGTAATTAATAAAAATGGCTAAAAAACGTAAAAATGATACCAGCTTAGACCCTTTTTCAACGTCTATCGAAAGCAGTAGTTTAGATGCTTTGCTAGAACAGGCTTCTGCTGGTGATGTTATCAGTATGCCTGCTCCAAGTGATCCTACTCGTCAAATTACTTTGGTGTGTAAGGTTATCCCAAGTTCAGAAATTGAAGCTAAAACAAAAGTTTATGGTAAAAACCGCCGTGTGCAATCATTATTAAATGAAAAGTCAGTTGCCGATATCCTACCTGCAATTGCCGAAGACGGTCGTAATCAGCACCCTGCGCTATGTTGGGATAAAGGTGACGAAATGCTTGTATTAGCAGGCTCTCGTCGTCGTAAAGCATGTATTTTAAGCAATTCTGATTACTTAGTTTTAAGCTCGGAAGACTTTACAGATCAAGATGCTAAAATACTTGCTGTATCATCTGATCAATACATTGCCCCGAGCCTATGGGAGCTTGGTCAAGCGTATCAACAAACCCGTGATGAGCTTATTGCTGAAGGTAAAAAAGGCTCTTATCGTGAGATTGCGGCAATTGAGGGGGTATCACACACAGCTATTGCTGATGCTATCAAAGCGTTTGAGAATCTACCTTCTGAGGTTTTAAGTCTTTACCCAACAGCAAATCATGTTGGCCGTGAAGTAGCTAAAAAGCTTATTAGTGCCAAAGAACGAGATGAGCAGTTGTTTACCAAGCTTGTAAATGACGTTAGTAGTGATAGCGAATTAGCGCAAATCAGCAGCGATGATAAACGCGCTCTGGCAATTACTAAGCTATTAACTGCTGAACCAGCAGCGCCTAGCCGTCGTGAAGCACTTATCGACAGTGAGTTTGTTAGCGTACAGCGTAATATTAAAAGCGGTGATTTATCTGTCAAAATCGATAATAAAGTGATGACAGACAAACGCTTAGAGCAGCTAACTAAATTGTTAAATAGCTTTAATTAGTTAGTAAAATAATGATCTCTCACGCTTTTACAGTTAGTAAAAGCGTGATCTCCCCTCCTCTTTCGTTAGTAAAATAGTGATCTTTGGTTGGCTAATTTGGTCATTCTTACACTCTCAGATCAGTTTTTTACCAACTAATCGCCCCTTTACAGTTCTGTTACCCTGTAAATTTGTTTGCTTAGTAAAAAATCGATCTGTAAAGCCCCTTCCTTGTTATTAACCTGTTTATATCTTGTGCGATTGTTGTTTGTTAAATGCTCAGTATGTCACTTTTCAACTTTGATTTTATTATAAAGCACTTTTTTACTAACTAATCAGCTCCAACCAGTCCAATATTGCTCAATAGTGCTTTAGCTCTGGGCCGATAGATCATATACTGGCAGAATTATTTTTTGTTTTTACTGCCAAAAGCGTTATGTCTGCTAACTTATCCAAAAATGACTTATTAGCTATCTTTGAAGAAATCAAGCAAGAGCAAGAAACTCAGTTTCCTCTGTCTGAGCGCTTCATCAAACAGCTGTTTAAGCCACATGTGTTAAGTAAAGCAAAAGAGTATCATCAGAACGGCCAAATCAATTGGTTGGAACATAACAGTGATTTTAGCGTTATTGATGCATCTATGTTTGGTAACGAAGGAAATACCTTTACTCAGCATATTGAGATCAGTAAATTACCAAGTGGTTTTTCGGTCGATTCGCATTGTACTTGTGGCTCTAAAACTAAATGCCGTCATATTGCGGCTGTGCTCCTAAAGCTGAAAATTGAACATTCAGGTGACTATGGCGAAGATTACATCATTAATGATTGGTTTAGTGAGCTAAAAACGCTTAAGCAAGTTGCTAGTGACAATGCCAAACAGGTTTTATTATTCGTCCTTGATGTAGAGAAGTCTGTTGTAACCCTTACTCCTAAAATTGCTAATTACGATCCTGAGCATAACTATACGCTTGGTCGTAACCTTACCGAGCAGCAATTAAATAGTTTTGTAACCCCCACTGATTTATTAGAATCGGATTTTCGTTTATATAGCTGGATCCGTTCTCAAAATGCCCTTGGAAAACTGGAGCTTAAAGGTCAATGGGGCTTTGCAGCACTACAGCAATTAATTGCCACCCAGCGTTTGTTTTTAGGCCGTTCGCGCCAAGCAATTAAAGCTGACAGTATGCAAGCGTTAGAGTTTGATTGGAAACAAAACAAAGACTTAACATCATTGAGCATGACGCTTGCTGGTCAAGATAATTGGTTATTGTTAAAAACAACCCCCCCTACTTACCTTGACCCTGAAAAACTAAAAGTGGGCCGAATTCGTACTCCGTTAACAGCCGATGAAATAGCGTTACTAGCCAATATGCCTGCTATTCACACAGAGAACTTTGATCGCGTTTATCAACAGCTCAATGATAATTTTGGTGAAGGTGTGATCCCTCATGCATTTAAGGAAAGCAAAAAAAGCCTAGCTCGAACTGTATTCCCTGTCATCAGTATTAATAATGACGAGGGCACAATCCGCTTAGGATTGCAGTTTAATTATCAAAACTCTTTGTATGATTTAAGCCAGGCGCCAGCTGATATATTAAACCAGTCATTAGAAAACACCGTTGTAAATGAATTAACTAACCTTGGCTTTGAATTATGTAAAGGGGCTTTACAAACTGATTTTATCTTTAATAAACAATCAGTTATTCATGAGCACTGGTTAAAGTTTGAAATAATTCCAAACTTATTAAAACGCGGTTGGAAAATTAATGATGAGTTAGACGTAGGCAAAGTTCTAAAACAACTTTCACTGCAAGTTGAGCGAGGTAAAGGTCATCAGATAGTTAGTAAAATCGTGATCTCTGGTGTTAAAACTCAACAGTTGTTTGTCACTGATAACAACACTTATCAATCTCTTAACAGACAAAGTGAACGCTTTTATTACTTTACTGTAGGAAAACGCTTTGCTGTGGTTGAAAAGGCTGCGATGATGCAGCTTAATGATTATCGTGAACGTTTTGAGCATATTAAAACCCGTGACGAAATCTTAATGCCTTTGTCGTTTTTGCCTAAGCTTATCGAGCAAAAAGCAATTAAGGTTAATATTGTTGACGATGCACTCGATGCTTATTTATCTGAACTGAATAGCTCGCAACAGCTTATTAAAAAGTCCGATATTCAAGGCTTAAACCAAGGTGTGCAATTACGAGAGTATCAACAACACGGTGTTGATTGGCTCAACTTTCTAAAACGTCACCAACTTGGTGGTATTTTGGCAGATGACATGGGGCTAGGTAAAACCTTACAAGTTATCGCCTTTTTAGCTAATGCCAAGCAATCACCACAAGCTGGCCCCACGTTAATTGTTTGCCCGACCAGTTTGGTTGGTAACTGGCAAAGTGAAATTAATAAATTTGCGAGCAACTTAAAAATTACGACTGTCTTTGGTGCTGCGCGCAGCGACCAATTACAACAGTTGTCGCAAGCAGATTGTATCTTAACAACTTACCCACTATTAAAGCGGGACATTGCCTTTTATTCGCCGCTGTATTTTGAAAACATCATTCTTGATGAAGCGCAATATATCAAAAACGATGCCGCACAGGTTTCACGCTTGGTTAAGCGTCTTAATGCTGACTTTAAGCTTTGCTTAAGTGGCACGCCTATTGAAAATAACTTATTTGAGCTTAAATCTTTGCTCGACTTTGCAATGCCTTCTTTACTTGGTTCGCAAGCACATTTTAAGAGCTATTTTCAAACGCCTATTGAGCGTGATAACGACGTTGCCCGAGCTGATGAACTTAAGTCGTTGATCATGCCATTTATCTTGCGTCGTACTAAAGCACAGGTAACGCAAGAGCTCCCAGAGAAGACTGAGCTAGTTAAAGAGTTTGAATTTGAAAGCAAACAAAAAGAAATTTACTCAGGTATCACTGAATCTTTAGAACAGAAATTAGTCGACCTATTTGCACAGCAAGGTGTACAAAAAAGTAAGCTAGCCTTTTTAGATGCATTATTAAAGCTAAGACAAATCTGTTGTCATCCAAAATTGATCGATCCTAGTTCACAGGCTGGCAGTGCTAAGCTTGAGTGGTTATCAAAGCATTTGCCTATTATGCTTAGCGAAGGACGTAAGGTGATTATATTTAGTCAATTCACCATGGCACTTGATGTGATAGCTGAGCGATTAAATGAACTTGGCATCCGCTTTAGTATGCTTACAGGGCAAACGCGACATCGCGACCGTGTAATTGAAGAGTTTACTCAAGGTGATACATCCGTATTCTTAATCAGCCTTAAAGCCGGCGGCACCGGATTAAACCTAACTCAAGCCGATACAGTGATTCATTTTGATCCTTGGTGGAACCCTGCCGTTGAAAAACAGGCGACAGATCGTGCCTATCGTATTGGCCAAACTAACCCTGTGTTTGTTTATAAATTGATTATGGCTAACTCAATCGAACAAAAAGTATTTAAAATGCAGCAGCATAAACAAGCCCTTGTTGATGCATTATTTACCGAGAAATCAATGAGTTTTACTCAGTTTGATGAAGAGCAAATGCTTGCACTGATAAAAAATTAAATTTTTTTAAAGTTTTTTTGAACTAATCAAATTTTGGGGCGTCTATTATTATGCTTGTTGTTAAATTGCAGTTTACATAAGCATTATGTTGATTTCCCATTTGGTTACTAAATTTTAGTAATGTTAGAGCCAGCTCACCTTGAGCTGGCTTTTTTTATGCCTAAACCCCCTACTCTGCTGAGCGCTAATTCGTTATGATGATGTGTCTTTAAGTTATTGAGTTTTCATTATGATTACAGAGCTAATTGCACAGATTAATTGGCAAAGTGGTGTGCTTGGTGCTGCTGTAGGTGCTGTTGCAAGTGGTGTTATTTTTGCCCTACAAAATAGTCGCTTAAAAAATCAGTTAACCGAACTTCAAAATAGCCAGCAAATCCTGCAAAATCATTTAGAACAAAAGCAGCTGCAACTTGAACAAAGCCAGCTTACACTTTCGCAGTTACAGCAAGATTACGCAGAACAACGTGATGAGTCTCAACACTTTAAAACCCGCTTTGTAGAACAAGAAAAACAAGCACAACAATATAGTCAGTTTTGGCGCAAGGTCGAAGCTGAGCTTGCTGATACAAAAGCTGCACTTAATCAGCGCGATGTTGATTTAAGTACCTTACGAAGCACAGTTGAGCAAAAAGAACTGCATTTTAAAGAGCAGCTTAGCCATATCAAAGAAAGCAAAGAGCAACTCAAAAAAGAATTTGAAAATCTCGCTAATCAAATCCTTGAAGAAAAATCGCAACGTTTTAAAACCTTAAATCAAGAAAGTATTGAGCAACTATTAAAACCTGTTCAGGGTGAGCTAAAAGGCTTTCGCGATAAGATGGAATTGATCCACGTCGAAGATCTAAAGCAGCGTGCAGCGCTAAAAACTGAGTTATTGCATTTACAGGCTAAAAGCCAAGCTATCACTGAACAAGCCGATAGGCTGAGCACCGCATTACAGGGGCAAAAGAAAACCCAAGGTAATTGGGGTGAGTTAATGCTTGAAAATGTACTCGACAGCGCTGGGCTGCGTGCTGGAGTAGATTATCAGCGAGAAGTATCGTTTAACACCGAAGATGGCCGTTTACGACCAGATGTTGTGGTGTATTTGCCTCAGCAACGTCATTTAGTTATCGATGCTAAAACCTCTTTAAACGCGTATACACGCTATGTAAATGCCGATACAGAGCTTGAGGCGCAGCAAGCGCTAAAAGAGCATGTTATGGCGGTGCAATCACGTATAAACGAGTTAGCAAGCAAAGCCTACGACAGACTACCCGGTATTAACTCACCAGAAGTGGTGATCATGTTTGTACCAATAGAGTCGGCTTTTGTTGAAGCGCTTAAGTACCAGAGTGATATTTATCAGCAAGCAATCGAAAAAAACATTTTAGTTGCTACGCCAACGACCTTATTGACTAGCTTGAATATCGTAAAACAACTGTGGCGTTTTGAAGAGCAAACTAAATACTCAAAAGAGCTTGCCGCTCGTGCAGAGCGTTTTTACAACAAACTCAATGGTTTCTTAACCAGTATGGAAGGGGTTGGTAAGCAATTAGACCGCGCCAAAGAAAGTTATGATAAAGCGTTTTCTCAGCTGTACCGCGGTAAAGGAAACTTGATTAAGCAGGCCTCTGAGTTCAAAGAGTTGGGGGTTTCTGTTCAAAAAGAGTTACCCGCGGAAACTGTTGAAAAAGCCCAATTAGAGTTAGATTAATATGCAGGTTTTAAAGCTTATCGGGTTTGTTATTCTCGCATCTGTATGTTTTGCAAGTAGTGTCAAAGCTGAAAATTATGATTACGACAGCCAACTTAATAAAGCGTTACACGCTAATAAACTCGTCGCGATTGGTGATGTTCATGGCAGCGAGCATGTTGTTACTAGGCTTATAAAATACTTAGATGAGCCTAGTAACTGGCAGCAGCTTGATGATCTTGTCGTTGAATTTGGCAATGCGCGGTATCAAGATTTAGCTGATCAATATTTGTTGAGCAAACAGAATATAAGCATTGATGACGTAAGGCACATTTGGCGCGACACCTTGTATTTTATGGCATGGCAATATGATGTTTATGAGCAATTAGTTTTAAAGTTAAAACAGCTTAATAGTACCCGTTTACATAAAGTTCGTCTCGTCCTTGCTGAGCCTGCAATGAACTGGCAAACCCTCTCTAAAGAGGATTGGCAAAAGCTAGAGCGTAGCCGTGAAACTGGCTATTTAGAGTCAATAAATCAGCATGTTGTCGCTAAGCAGCGCCGTGCAATCTTACTCTTTGGTGCATTTCACACCTTTAAGCAGCCAGTGGTTATAAGTACTCAAGCTTCGCCTTTTAATTCAGTTATTACATTACTTGAACAGCAAAAGCCAGGTTCCACATACACTGTTTGGCCAGCGATGAAAAACGATGGTATTGCATCATCATACCCTGCGGATAGCTTGATCCCTTTATCGGCTTATAGTTCGTTGAATAAGCCGTTAGCGTCAATGTCTAAGCGCTTTGCTACAAGCAATAGTGTTAGCCTTGCGGACGCTTATTATGTGCTAAAAAACACAGATAGAAATGCGCCATTAAGTGATGCGGTTTTAAATGATCAGGCATGGCATAAAGAATTAAAACGCCGTGCAGAAATAGTATCACCAAGAAGTGCTAAACAAATCCACTCTTGGCTTAAGCAACATCACTAACAAAAAGCCAACGCCATGTTGGCTTTTTTGTTATACCAATTCACTTAATTAAATATTATTGCGGATCGGTATTAATTAATAAGTTCAGCTGACACGATATCGTTAAGCATTAAAAAGTGGTTAAGTACAGACTCTTCAAGTTCAAATACCTGCGCTATTTTTTCGCCACTTGCTGACATTCCTGTTTGCGCACCTGCAAACTCGATATGTAGCCCTAAACGTTTTAGGGTTTGGGTATCATAACTATAAATAGCCGCATCACGTTTCTCGGTAATACCTGGCATCATCCCTATGATAGTAACCGCTTGTTCAACATTGATGATATCGAAAAATTGTCGCTCTGCAGTTTGCCATTTAGCTATATAACTAGCTACCTCGGGCGGCTGCTCCATGGGCACGTATAATGGCTGTAATGAGCCGCCATGCCAGCCAATAACGGCTTGTGCTTCAACGAGGACATGTGGACTTGCTGTAACGACATAATTGGCGCAGGAGGATGCACAAAGCTCACGCACTACAACATTGAGTTGATATTCATGAACTAAGCCTCCGAAATGGAGACCTGCCATCACATCACCACCTTGGCTATTAATTATTAAGGTGTTGATTTGTTGATCGCTATTTACTAATAATTGTTCAAACTTTTCAACATTTTGCTTTGATGTTTTGCCGTGAAAATAAATAGTGCCCGGCGATACTTCACTAATTTCAGCAACGCTTTGCTGTGTTGTTTTACAACCAACCAGCAGCACGCTCAATAATAATAAAAAACGCATTAACAATGCCTTGAAGTTTTGTTTGTATACAGTGCGCAATTTAATAATATGTCATTAACGAACTGCAAAAATGGCATAGTACGTTTTTTTACTTGAGAAATAAATCCACATAATAGGAACAATTGTATGAATATTGGAATTTACATCTATGATGATGCCGAAGTGCTCGATTTCTCAGGTCCGTTTGAGGTGTTTAGTACGGCTAAGCGCCTAGCGAATAATGACTGGCAAGTGAGTTTAATTGCCGAAAATAATAGTCCTGTTCTTGCCCGCGGCGGTTATAGTGTAAACCCCCATTACAGCTTTGCTGACTGCCCTTTGCTTGATCTGCTTGTTGTGGTTGGGGGTGACCATACACGAGAGCTAGAAAAAGCAGAGGTTATTACTTGGTTAAAACACACAGTCACTAACACCAAGCGTGTTGCGAGTGTTTGTACGGGGGCGTTTTTGCTTGCTAAAACTGGGCTTTTAAGCGGTAAAATGTCACGACTCATTGGCAAGATCAACCTGAGCTGGCTGCTATGTTTTCTGATCTCAACGTGATTGCAGAAACTCGTTGGGTCACCGACGGTAAGTTTATCAGCTCTGGGGGGATTTCTGCAGGCATTGATATGAGCCTAGCATTAGTCGCTGAGTTTATTAGTTACGAACACGCACTACTAACTGCTAAACAGATGGAATATAAATGGCAGACGTTATAATTTCTCAGTAATGTAGTCGGTTATAAACTGCTTTAGAAAGGCAGCCTTTTTACTCAGTAAACGTGCGCTTGGCCAGATAGCATAAATGTCGCGGTTTTCCCCTCGCCAGTGTGGCAGTACTTGAACTAACTGTTGAGATTTTAATTCATCTATAACCTCAAACCGAGGTAACAAGGCGATACCTTGCTCATCACAAACTAAGTATTTTACAAATCCAGTATCGTTAAAAGTGGTAGCAAATCGGCACATGTGAGTATAAGTTGCATTCGTTTGTGTATTGGTTAGCTGCCACTTATTTCGCAACGTGGTACCAATTAATCTATGTTGTTTTAAATCAGCAGGCTCTTCTATGGCAGATGCCGAATTAAGGTATGCTTTAGTGCTTACAAATAAGGTATCAACACTGCCTAACTTTTTCTGATGGAGCATAGAATCAGCCTGCGGCCCGACTCTTATTGCTAGATCAGCTTGGCTTTTACTCAGATCTTCAAGTTTATTATTAAGCAATAACTCAAGTTGAATATCAGGGTACTGTTTAGTAAATGCGAGCCACATCGGCTTTAAGAAACCATGACTAATATTCAGAGGTGCTAAAACTTTAAGCTTTCCTGATAATTGTGCTTTTTGATCATTGAGCTGGCGGTGAGTTTGTTCAAACTGCTCAATTAATTCAACATAACTTTGAAAATATACCTCTCCTGCTTGTGTTAACGTGCATTGCCTTGCTGAGCGAGTTAAAAGCTGCTCGCCTAGGCGTTGCTCAAGTCGTTGTAAGCGTCTCGATACTGTTGCGGTAGGCAACGACAAGCTCTCAGCCGCATTACTTAGGCCGCCTTGTTTAACAATCTGTATGAATAGGGCAATATCGTCAATCATGTTCTCATTTATGCAATCATAGTTTGTTTATCTTGCTATTTTTAGCATTTTTGCAATTAGATATCATGTCTTTTATTAAATCATTTAAGAGCATCTAATTATGAGTGTTAATGATATTTATGTGATAACTTTTGTAGGCATAGCGGCGACTTTGTTCATTGATCTTTATGCTTTTTTGCTGGCTAAAGTGTTTAAGATACCGTCATTAAACCTTTGTTTAGTTGGCCGTTGGGGCTTGGGTTTATTAGCTGGAAAGTTTAAGCACCTGAATATAGCAACTAGTCCAGTTAAGCAGTTTGAGTGCGTGTTTGGCTGGTGTTTACACTACTTTATTGGTGTTTTATTTTCGTTTCTATTTATATTATTGGTCGGTATTGCTTGGCTTGAACAGCCCACCTTAATCGCTGCATGTATATTTGGATTAGCTAGCGTATCTATGCCATTTTTTGTTATGCAGCCCGCTTTAGGGATGGGGATAATGGCTACGAAAACAGCAAACCCACTTCAAGCCCGCTTAAAAAGTGCTGTAACTCACCTACTTTTTGGTGTCGGAATATATTTATCAGCTCAATTCATTCAATTTATTTAGGAGTATGTAATGGACGCAAAGCATTGGCATCAACGTTGGGAAAATAACGAAATTGGTTTTCATGAAGGAGACGTTAACCGTTATCTAGATCAGTTTTTTACTAACTTAAATTTACAGCAAGGCGATACTGTTTTTGTGCCACTGTGCGGAAAAACTCACGACATTCATTATTTGCTCGCGCAAGGTATGCGTGTTGTTGGGGCAGAACTTAGTGAGATAGCCATTAAGCAGTTATTTGATGAGTTAAAGCTAGAACCCGAAATTAGCCAACACGGCGAACTATTACGTTATCAAGGCGCAAATCTAACCGTTTGGGTAGGTGATATTTTTGCACTTACCGCGAATGAACTTGGCACTATCAACGCGGTTTATGACCGTGCTGCCTTAGTTGCGCTGCCAAAGCCCATGCGCATTCGCTATACCCAGCATTTACTAGAGTTGACCAATAGAGCTAAACAGTTAGTGGTGGTCTTTGAGTATCAGCAAAGTGAGTTTTCGGGTCCGCCGTTTAGTGTGGTCGCCGATGAGCTACATCAGCACTACGATGCTTTTTATCAACTAACATTACTGTGCAAAGAACCTCTCGAAGGTGGCTTAAAAGGGCAAGTCCCGGCTATGAACGTAGCTTGGCATTTAAGTTAGTACTTACAAACTAGTGGTGTGTAAATTCACACCCTAGTTGTGCGTTTTTGTCGCTAGTTATTCTACCTCTGTGCGTGCACTATAGTGATTACTGCATTTAAGGAGTACATTTATGCAAAAGCCACGCGTTTTATTTGTTTCACATGGCGGCGGTCCTATGCCTTTACTTGGCGATCCAAGTCATGCTGATATGGTTACTTGTTTGCAGTCTATTGCTGCAAAAATTCAAAAGCCGTCAGCTATTTTGATGGTGAGTGCGCACTGGGAAGCGAACCCAATTAGCATCACTTCGAGCGCTGCTCCTGAGCTAATTTATGATTACTATGGTTTTCCTGAGCCTGCTTACAGTATTGAGTACCCAAGCCCAGGTGAACCAGCCCTTGCCGAAAAAGTACATCAAGCATTGGCAAAGGCTAATATCGATAGCACTTTAAACCCATCTCGTGGCTTTGATCACGGTATGTATGTGCCTTTGAAGATTATGTATCCAGAGGCAGATATACCTTGTGTGCAATTGTCGTTACATCCAAGCCTTGAGCCAAACTTACACCTAGCGATAGGTGAGGCTTTACAACAGCTTGATTACGATAATTTATTGATCATTGGTTCTGGCTTTACTTTTCATAATATGCGCGCATTTTTCACCCCTGAAACAGCTGAAATTAAAGCGCAAAATATGGCTTTTGAGCAATGGTTAGTCGATGTCTGTGGCAATACTGAGCTGAGTGAACAGCAGCGACAAGCTAAGTTATTAGAATGGCAAATGGCCCCTGCGGCGCGTTTTAGTCACCCTCGTGAAGAGCACTTATTGCCGTTACATGTTTGCTATGGTGCGGCGATGCGCCCTTGTAGTGATATCTACGAACTACGTATTGCCAATAAGCAAGCCAGTATGTTCTTGTGGGACGATTAAGTTTAAGTTCAACCCCCCAGATAACACGATAAAGGCTCAGATTTTATAAGCTTATTTTGGTACGCTAGGTAAGTTAAAACCTAGGAACAACAAAATGAACTTAATAAAAACATCAACCCTTGCGTTTGCTGTGGTTGCGGGTTTAGGTTTGCAGGCATGCTCAACGACAGAGCAAGCGAGCACCCAATCAGCAACAGTGAACGCAACGGCTAATCCGCTCTCGCTTGAACAAATTTATAAAGAAAAAGACTTTAAAGCTGAGCGTAGTACCTATTTTACGTGGCTCGATGATGGTACTGGTTATACGGTACTTGAAGAGCGCGAAAGCGATAAAAACAACCAAGACGACAAAGCTGAAGACGATGAGCACGGCGTAAAAGGCAATGATATTGTATTTTATAACGCCGATGGCACGGGTCGTAAGGTACTTGTTAGCTACGAAAAATTAATTCCCAAAGGTGATAAAGAGCCACTCACCGTTGAAAGCTACCAATGGTCTAAAGATGGTAAATGGCTGATGGTTTTTACCAATGGCGAGCAAGTGTGGCGCTCACGTAGCCGTGGTGATTTTTGGCTTTTAAACCTCGAAACTGATTCGCTATATCAGTTAGGTGGCGAAAACATCGAAGCGAAAAAGCTGATGTTTGCTAAGTTCTCACCTGATAGCTCAAAAGTAGCTTACGTGCGTGATAACAATATCTACATGGAAAAAGTGGGTAGCAAGGCTGTGACTGCCTTAACCACTGATGGTAACGACACCATTGTTAATGGTAATTTTGACTGGGTATACGAAGAAGAATTTACTATTCGTGATGGTTTCCGCTGGAGTCCAGACAACAAATCAATTGCCTATTGGCAGCTTGATACCAGTGGCGTTAAATACTTCACCATGATCAATAACACCGATGATCTCTACCCTACCCTTAAAGAGTTTCCGTATCCAAAAGCTGGCGAGATGAACTCAGCGGTTAAAGTGGGTGTGGTCAGTCTTAGCGACAAGAAAACCCGTTGGGCTGAACTAGGTGGCGATAATCGCGATCGTTATATTCCACGTATTAGCTGGGCAGGCACAGGTGAATCTTTGATGATCCAAGATCTTAACCGCCCGCAAAGCCACAATAAGGTTTGGTTATTCGACTGGCAAAAACAGCAGCTGACTAAAATTCTTGAAGATAAAGACGATGCCTTTATTGAGTGGTTTTATAAAGCAAACTGGTCAAAAGACGGTAAGTTCTTTATTTGGCACAGTGAGCGTGATGGCTGGCGTCATTTGTACCGTGTATCTCGCGATGGCAAAACGGTTGTTGATTTAACACCGGGCGAGTACGACATCATAGATATGTTAGCGCTCAACGAAGATAAAAACGTTATGTACTTTACTGCATCACCGGATGATCCAGGCCAGCGTTATTTATTCCGTACCTCGCTTGATGGTAGCACTAAACCGGTGCGCGTAACGCCTGCGTCATTCGATGGCTCAAACAGCTATTACATGTCTAAAGACACCTCTTGGGCGATGCATACCTTCTCTAAATTTGGCACCCCACCAATGAAAGAGATCATCAAAGTAAGCGATCACAGCAATGTGAAAACCTTAGTTGAGAACAAAGCATTAAAAGAGAAATTAGCGACTGAGCAGTTACCGACTCACGAGTTCTTTACGGTTAATGCGCGCGATGGTGTTGAGCTTGATGGTTACATCATGTTCCCAGCGAATATGGATAAAAGTAAAAAATACCCAATCGTTTTCTATGTTTACGGTGAGCCGTGGGGCTCAACAGTACAAGACCGCTGGGAAGGTAACAGTTACTTATACAAGTCGTATCTAACTCAGCAAGGCTTTATTGTTGCCTCAGTTGATAACCGCGGCACGCGCGCACCAAAAGGCAGAGATTGGCGTAAGTCTATCTACAAAAAAATAGGCTCTATTACCGTACGTGACCAAGTTGACGCCCTCGATGCAATGGCAAAACGTTGGGATGTCATTGATACCGACCGTGTTGGTGTATGGGGTCACTCAGGTGGTGGTAGTTCAACGCTTAATTTGTTATTCCGCCACGGTGATAAATATAAAGTTGGGATTGCCTCAGCCCCAGTGCCAGATATTCGCTTGTACGATACTATCTACCAAGAGCGCTATGCAGGTAACCCAAATACCGATCCTGAAAGTTACGACAATACGTCTCCGATCAGCTTTGCAAAAGACCTGCAAGGTAAGTTGCTACTGATCCACGGTACAGGAGATGATAACGTTCACTACCAAGGCTCAGAGCGCTTAATTAACGAATTAGTTAAGCAGAATAAACAGTTCGAGTTTTTTTCTTACCCGAACCGTTCTCACAGCCTACGAGAAGGTAAAGGCACTACCTTGCACTATCATACTATGATGGCTAACTTCTTCGAAAAGCATTTACTTAACAAGTAAATATGCTCTATAAAAAATACCGCAGCTTAGAGGTTAAGCTGCGGTTTTTTTATGCAAACTGTAAACCCCCGTTACACAAGATAGCGATTAGATGAAAGCTATCAAATGTTTGAAGTAAATTATCAGTGCTAGCAATGGCGGCTGCGAACTATTGGCTTATCTAATGAATATCCTGTATTACAGTCAAGTCGGTGAAAGGAGTTAACTAATACTCTGTTACAATTGTCTTATTAACTAATTTTTGTAATTGAAGTAGTGTCATTAAGTTATTGATTAAGGCTATAAAATGGCATTACTAAAATTTAGATTTCAGTACTTAGCTTGGTTTATTACATTTGTTTTGCTAGCTACAGGCTTGTATTTCGCGGTGAAATACCAACAGCATTATAGCTCACGCTTTATTGATGTAGATATCAAGTCCAATGCGCTTTCAGAAATGCGCAGAGTTTTCATTCGCTTGCCCAAAAACTACAACCCTAACAAAGCTTATCCGCTCATAATTAAAACTGACGGCAACTTTAACCTTGATACTTGGGATGACGCTTTAAGTATTCTTGAAAGCACTGATGACATGCTGAGGTTATTCTAGTGTCCATCCCGAACCTGTTTTGGCATGACACACGGAATCGTGATTTAGTGCCACCTTACGCCCGTAAGGATGTGGCGATAGAAGCGCGCCCAATTAACCAAAATCAACGAGAAATATTTGGTAAAGCTGATGTGTTTTTAAAGTTTATTGAAACAGAGCTAATACCCTATTTAGAGGGAACATACCGTATTAGCGGGCAGCGCACGCTAACAGGTTTTTCAGCGGGAGGTAGCTTTGTGTTATATACCATGGTTACTAAACCAGAGTTATTTAATGCATACTTTGCTTTTAGCCCAGCGGCTTGGTATGACGATAATGTTGTTGTAAAACAGTTCAGTAAAAACTTACCTAATACAGTAGGCAACACTCACTATTTTTATGTCACATTAGGTGGTGATGAGAATCCAATCATAACTGGTGCATTCAATGGTTTAGTGAATGCTCTTCAAAAGCATGCACCAAACGACCTTATCTGGCAGCACCACATCAACAAAGGTGCTGACCATGAACAAAACGCAAAACAATCCGTTCGCAGTGCGCTAGATGGGGCTTTTAATCATTTTGATATGGCTCAGTAATGACGAAAAACAAAGCTACAAATAGGCGTTAAACCAATTAACTAACTCTGTTTCTAGCTGCTTTTTATGGTTCATTAAAAACTTTATAATTTAAATGATGTTTACTTTTACATTTTTAAGTTAGTAACCGCTCAAGCCATTCAATCACAGCGTTATGTGCTGATGTTTCGAAGCGAGATTTTTCGGGAATGTAGTAACACAGTTTTGATTCAACTTCTTGGTTATTAAACGATGTTAGTAACCCTGCATCTAGGTAAGGTTGTACTAAGGTTTTTGAGCAAAACACTACACCTTTATTGGCGAGCACCTGATTTATACCAAACAGCTCTTGATCGAATGTTTTTACCTTGAAACATGAATCACTTAGATTATTTACTTTTAGCCACTGCGTTAGAGGTGGGGCTGGTAGGGCATTATTTTTCCATTGGCTGGTGTATAATGTAACCTGTTTATCAAGCCAAGGGGCGCTTTGTTGTGTGTTTGCCGCAAACATATCAAAGCGCTCATATTTGATGATATCTTCTTTGTATACTTCCTCACTATTTCCTAGCCGAACAGGCAAGGTATGCAGTTGCTTATCTAAAGTTTCACTGGTTGATATATCGAGCTGTAAATGTGGTTTTTCGCTATTTAGCTCATCTAAAGCGGGTATTAACCTTAGGGCTGCTAGAGACGATGTTGTGGTGATGCGTACTTGATTATTTGCTTGGCTCAATTGTTCAATTGCCGTAAAAATAAGTTTAAAGCCGCTAGTTGTGTTTTGACTCAGGTAATCGCCTGATGGAGTTAAGGTAATCTTTCTCACTTCGCGATGAAATAAATCTGTATTCAAGCGGCTTTCTAGATTTGCAATGTGGTGCGATACCGCTGTAGGCGTAATCGCAAGCTCAGCGGCGGCTGCTTTAAAGCTACCTAATCGCGCAGCTGATTCAAAGGCTTTTAAAGCTTGTAATGATATATGCATATTTGAACCCACCTAAATTTATAGATGAGTATAACTTACTTATAGTGAATAATAACTCGTTTGTTAAATAGCCTTCATTTATTGATGATACCAACACATTAACTAATGAGGTATTTACTTATGAGCACTCTATTACACATTGATGCTAGTGTACGTTCGGCTAAAAATGCAAACCCTAACCACGACTCAATCTCTAAAAATATTGCTAAGAAATTTGTAAATCACTTACAGCAAAATAATGCTATAGCTGAGTATATTTATCGTGATGTTGGAATGAATCCACCTTCATTTATTAATCAATCTTGGATTGGTGCTGTGTTTACGCCTGCCAATAAGTTAACGCTAGAGCAAAAAGAAGTACTGGCCGAATCAGATGAATTGATAAATGAGTTGGTTAAGGCTGATACCATCGTGATATCAACGCCTATGTATAACTATGGCATGCCTGCACAATTAAAAGCATGGTTTGATCAAATCGTTAGGATCAATAAAACGTTTGATTTTGACTTGCAGCGGGGAGATTTCCCTTTGCAACCCTTGTTAACTGGTAAACGTTTGCTGGTTATAACCTCAACGGGTGAGTTTGGCTTTGAGGCAGGTGGTATACGCGAGAGTATGAGCCATTTAGTGCCGCACATTAAAACCTTGAGTAAGTATTTAGGTGCTGAGCACATTGATGAAATAGCCTGTGAGTATCAAGAATTTAACGACCAAAGACACCAACGCTCTTTGACTAATGCCTATGCTAAAGCAGAGCAATTAGCGCTGAGATACGCCAATTAATATACACAACAAAGCCGCAACAAGCGGCTTATTTTGTAATGGGGCTTTACACTAAAAAATGGGTTTAGTGTTATTCAACCGAAATGAATACCTCAACTTCGTCACTGTTTTTATAAAACTCATAGTCAGTTTTATATGCTCGAATGTGCGGGCACTGTTCATTACTAAAGTACTGCCAAACTTGACCCCAAACATCGATAACGGTTTGTGGCATTGCCCCTTTGCCGCTAAAGCGAAGGTAGTTACCTGTGGCGAGTGTCGTTTGTTCTATCTCTGATGACGTGACTTGCAGATCAGTACACGCAAACACATCAAACTCCCCTGTGACATCAGATTCATAATGAGTGTACACGCCATAAACTTGGCTCGATGGGGTTAATTTGGGCGCTATGTCTGTATAAAACTGCTGCCATAAGCCAGCGATTTTGGCACCTTCACCACTCATTTCATTCATATTACAGGTACGAACTTTGAGGCCAAATAAGATCGTAGGGTTGTCTATATTGATTTTCGTTACTTGCTGATCCATTGCATTTATCCTTGTTAGTTTGCTCCCAGTAAAATACCAGAGCATGTGTACTTTAACCTAACCTTTTTAATTATTTATTTTAAAAAAGACTATATTTTGTCAACGGCCTTTACAGCTTAAAAAACAGTCATGGCATCCTTATCTGCATCAGGTTAAGATGGGTAAAATAACAACAAAATCAGCGGGTGTTTAATGAATAAAATCAATGCGCTTATCTACTTTTTAGCCTTTAGTAGTGGCTTTTGTATTATGGGAATTGAGCTGTTAGGCGGGCGAATTTTAGCGCCATATTTTGGTAGTAGTGTGCATATATGGGGCAGTATTATCACCGTCTTTATGTTGAGCTTATCTATCGGCTATTTACTTGGCGGCAAGCTCTCTACTCGCAATCCTTCGTTAACTAAATATGGACTCATTTTCTTTGTAGCAAGCATTATGGTGGTGCCAATTGTATTGTTTGCTGAGCCAATTATGACCTTTATTTTCACCCATATTGAAGACAGTCGCTACGGCTCGTTATTGGCATCAACGGCGTTGTTTTTTATTCCTACAACAATACTCGGCATGATCTCACCTTACTCAGTGCGATTATTGGTTACCGATCATGAAAAAAGTGGCCAGGTTGCCGGTGGTTTGTATTTTGTGAGCACCCTAGGAAGCGCCCTTGGCACGATTATTACCTCTTTTTATATGGTGCTAGCGTTTGATGTTAACGACATCATTAAAACCTTTGCAGCGGTTTTAGGCGCGCTTGGTTTGCTTGCAATTGTTGTTAGTCAAATTAAAACAAAGGAGCGTGCTGTATGTTTAGAATCTTAATGCTTTGTTTACTCATGACATTGCCTTTTAGCAGCTTAGCCGAAGTAATACATAAAGAGCGCTCGCTTTATCGCAATATTTTAGTGGAGAAGACTGGCGATTTACTGTGTTTAAAATTCAACGAAAAAACCCGTAAAAGTACGCAAAGCTGTATGTATGAGAGTAAGCCTAAAAAGCTGGTGTTTAATTACACCAAAATGACGTTCGCAAGCTTACTATTTATTAATGATCCTCAAAATGTACTGATCATAGGTTTAGGGGGAGGTTCACTCTCTAATACCATTCATGAGCTTTACCCTAGCGCTCATATCGAAAATGTCGAAATTGATCCTGCGGTGATAAAAGTTGCCCGCGATTATTTTAACTTTATAGAAACCGATAACGTGACGTCAAAAGTGCAAGATGGGCGTATTTTCATTAAGCGCGCCGCACTTAAAAAACAAAAGTACGATTGGATTATTCTTGATGCCTTTAATGGCGACTATATCCCTGAACATCTACTCACTAAGGAATTTTTTGCAGAAGTAAAAAGTGTTTTAGCTGATGGTGGAATTGTCGCTGCAAATACCTTTTCATCAAGCAAGTTGTACCAGCATGAGTCGGCAACTTACTTCGATGTGTTTGGTGACTTTGTGAATGTTGTGACCGATGAAAATTCTAATCGCATTATTTTAGCGGGCTTCGAGACTATGCCTAGCCAGAAGCTTTTAATTGAGCGCGTCAACAAACTCGCAAATAAGTTAACCCCTTACGATGTTGATTTGCAGTTACTTAGCGAGCATTTGTTTTATACTAAGGGTAATCAAGATTGGCCAGCGGATACCAAGGTGCTCACTGATCAATATTCACCAGCGAATTTATTAAATTACCAATGATCAAATACGCCTTAATTGCATTTCTTTTCATTACGAGCTCTGCTGCTAAGGCAGAGCGTCTTTCGAGCCCTCCTTTAGCTGCAAGTCAGCAGCAATTGTCTAAACTACTGAATCAATACAAAGGGCAAGTCGTGTTACTCGATTTCTGGGCGTCTTGGTGCAGCCCGTGTCGACGGTCGTTTCCTTGGTTTATAGCCATGCAGAGCAAGTATCAACAGCAAGGGCTTAAAGTGATTGCTGTAAACATTGATGTTGAGCGTAGTGATGCCGATGCTTTTTTAACTGAGTTTGCAGTGAACTTTAATATTATTTACGACCCAGACGCTGTTATTGGCAAGCAATATCAACTCAAAGGTATGCCGAGCAGCTTTTTAATTGATAAGGAAGGCATAGTACGGTTCCAACACACAGGATTTGTTGCTGATAAATTAGACCTCTATGAAAGTCATATCAAAGAGTTAATCGCTAAATAGTGTTATCTAGCAGATAACTTTTGCAGTTGTTCGCTTTTATCGAACAAAGCTATCTATTTAATTAATTGCACTAATATTTACTTAGCATGCTAACTACATTAAAATACTTAGCATGCTAAGTAAATGGAGCGCATCATGTCTTCCACTCCCCCTTTTCACGAAACTCTTGATTTAACATTATGCGGCAGTATGGGCCGTGTGCATCGTTTATGTCGCGATGCTGTCACTTTGGCGGTTGAGCCTTTGGGTCTTACCCAATCTCGCTGGACCGCGATGATGCACCTGTTTCATTTAAACCAAGGTTGTACGCAACAAGAGTTAGCAAATAGCTTAGGCATTGAAATGCCTTCACTCACTCGTACGATTAAGCAGCTTGAGCAACAAGAGATTATTGCTCGCAAAGCTGACGCTGAAGATAAACGCAGTAAACGTCTGTACTTTACTGAGCAAGGTCTACAATTGTTAGACACATTGCAGGTGATTATTGCTGATGTGAAACAGCATCTTTATGCCGACTTAACCACTGATCAACTCGATACCATGGCGCATGGTTTAATTCAGATGGAACAGAATGCTCGCCAGTGTATCCGCCATTATTCAGGAGATAAGTAACGTTATGACACCAGATCAAAAGTTTGCCCGTTACGTAAAAATCTCTTTAGCGGGTTTTATTGTTTTATTTTTATATTTTGTGATTGCCGATTTGTATATGCCTGTTACACCGCAGGCCCGTGTGTATCACCCAGTGGTGCAAGTGACCCCGCAGGTAAGTGGTCGCGTGACTGACGTACTTGTCACCAATAATCAAGCCGTCGAAAAACAGCAAGCCTTGTTTAAGATTAATGACGAGCCTTTTGAGCTTGCCGTGCAACAAGCTGAACTTGCATATGATGATGCAAAACTACAAAACCAACGTTTAGATAGCAGTGTGAAGGCAATAGAAGCACAGCTTGCAGCTGCTCAAGCTAAGCTGCATGAACAAACATTACTGTTCGAACGTGGTGAGTCGTTATTGAAAAAGCGCTCTATTTCAGAGCAAGAGTACGAAACAATCAATGCGAACTATCAATCAAGCAAAGCCAATGTGGCTGCAATTGAAGCCCAGCTTAGCGAGGCTAAATTAGCGCGCGGTAAAATGGGGGATGACAATTTAGCGCTTCGTCATGCTCAAAACCAGCTTGAACAAGCGAAGCTAAACCTGTCTTACACCACAGTGACAGCTGATACCGACGGTAAAACTGCAAACTTACAAGTAACACCGGGTACGTATGCTAATAAAGGCCAACCGCTAATGGCGATTGTTGCTAATAAGGCTGATTTGGTTGCTGATTTTCGTGAAAAGTCGTTAGTTCACGTGCAAATTGGTAGTACTGCAAAAGTCAGCTTTGATGCGCTACCGGGCAAAGTGTTTACAGGCAAAATTATTAGTTTTGAAGCCGGTGTGAGTGATGGTCAGCTTAACGCGAACGGTTTACTCAGTGCGACTGAAAGCAGCAACCGTTGGGTACGAGATGCACAGCGTCAACGTATCCATATTCAACTAGATGAGCACCAGATGCTGGCTAAATTTCCAAGTGGTGCGCGTGCAACTGTACAACTTCTGCCTGACTCTAGCATCGGTAGCTGGTTTGCAAGTATGCAAATTCGCTTCATTAGTGTTCTGCACTTCATTTACTAAGGCTGGGTGAGTTATGTCAGTATTGCAACTCGATGGTAACGGCTTACGCCAAGCGCTACGCATTGCTACGGGCTCAGCACTAGGGTTTACACTGGCAAAATTGATGAACTGGCCTAATGGCATCTTTTTTACTGTTTACCCTATGCTATTGCTCGGTTTAGTGCCTGTGCTTAACATGCATATTATTCGTCAGTTTTATGCAGGCGCGGTGTTCAGTGCGCTGTTCGTATTGGTTGTACAAGGTTTGTTTTCACACCTGCCTGTTGTTATGACAATGATGTGCTTTATCGCATTTGCTTTTTTGTTTTATCAAATGAGCCGTGGCGCTAATTTTTTATTTGGCGCCACAACGGTGGTGAGTTTGTCTATTCAATTGCACTTTTCGACCTACACTGGCAGTGGAGTGAGTATTTATCCGTTGATCATTAGTAACGCTGTTGCCGTTGTGGTCACAGTGGTGTTCTCGATGCTAATGCATGGTTTATTTCCTGATGTAGCACCACGCCAAGGTCGGGTAATGCCAGAAAAAGCAAAAGAAAGTGTGCGTCATGAAGTATTACTTTGCTCAACTGTAGCTACCTTGTCATTCGTTGTTTTTCAGGTCTTTGATTTACAAGATTCAATCTCTGCTCAAGCTGCCTCGGTACTGATATTGTTTTCGTTGTGCTGGAAAGCGGCAGGTATGGCGGCATGGCAACGTGCTATAGGTACCTTAATTGGTTGTAACTTAGCGTTAGTGGCACAGTTATTTTTGTATAACCATACCGATATTTTAATATTTCCTGCGTTAATTCTGTGGATTTTGACCTTTATCTTTAGTCGTTATCACATAATTGGTGGCGGTATTCCGGGTGTTGGTTTTGGTATTATTACCACATTTGGTATTTTGTTTGGCCAGTCATTAGGGCCGGGGCAAGATCTGGTTTACAGCGCGCTGTATCGTTTTTCGTCGGTATCTGTGGCAATACTATTGAGCTTGTGTGCGGTGTATATAATGCATCACCTCTTAAATCGCTTTGAAATGACAAGGCATCACACGTTTGAGTAAAGATTAAAAAAGGGAGTTAATCAGAACTCCCTTTTTTATTGTTATTTGATTCGAAAATGGTCGGTAAAGACTTTAATAAATCATCTTGTTTTTTTACGACACTCTGTACGCAGGTTTTTGAGGCGACATCTGCAACCCAAGCGCCCCATTGTGAACTACCTGGTTCTTCACCTGGAGTTGCCCACCATCTGGCTTTATAAAGAATTTCGTTGTAACAGGTTTCACTACCTTGCGGATACGCGTTACCGGCTTGCCATGAATCTACAGCAAAACTCGACATAGGCAAAGCTGACAGCGTTATCATTGCTGCAGCAACAATGCGTGATTTCTGGCCCATACGCGGCTCCTTCATTAATGGTGAGATTGTATGACTATTATAGACGCGGCAGGATTAACCATCAATTAACTTTGTTAACAAGTTACATTTCTTTACAGTTCTGCTTATTTTTGACACGATCTTCTGATGTTAAAGTTATAATTTTACATTTTTTCTTAATACTTTTGTTTGTCCTCTTTTCGTTTTAGAGTCCATGCGTTTTCTCTGAGAGCTTTTGCTTGGTTTTGTCGCTCTTCGCGCCTTTTGTACTTGAGTGGCATTAAGAATTAATTCTTTCAAACGATTAAGCGCATCCTCTTTGTTCATCTCTTGCGTGCGATGACTTTGCGACTTAATAACAATAACGCCCTCTTTGGTAATTCGAGAATCATTCAAATTAAGTAAACGTTGTTTGTAAAAGTCAGGTAACTTTGAGCGTTTAATATCAAAGCGAAGGTGAATAGCTGTGGCCACTTTGTTGACATTCTGCCCGCCCGCGCCTTGCGAGCGGATCGCACTAAAGTCGAGTTCCCATTCATCAATTGTGACGGTATTAGAAATAATTAACATCAGGTTCAGTTAGCTATGGTAAAAAAGGTATTGTAACATTTGTAATTGGCTAAACATAATAGCTCGACTATTTGCGCCGGTTGCTAACCATTTTGAAAGAAAGGAGATCACGATGAAAGCACTACTTATTTCTATGAGTCTACTTGCGATGAGTTTTTCTAGCTTCGCAGAAGATATTTCTGAAAATCAGCTACAGCGTTACATTAAAGCCCTTCCTGCAGTCTTTAATTGGTCACAAAGCCAATCTGAGTTAGATACTGTAAACCTTGGTGGTATGCTAGGTAGTTCTGATGGTGTTGATAGTTCGTCAGTGATGTCAGCATTAGGTCACATCAAAGAGCATGAGCTTTATACTGAGTTTGCAGCCCTTACCAAACAATATGGTTTCACACCTGAGCAGTTAGTTACTGTTGGTACAGAGGTATCAATGGCGTATTTAGAAAACCTTAAAGCGGGTATGTCTGAAGAGAATAAGCAACGTGTAAACCAAGCAATGAGTGGTTTACAAAGCCTTACAGCATCATCATCTGATGCGGGTACTCGCTCAATGGCTGGTGCTTTAGAAGGTATTAAAGCAAGTACTGCAACAGCAGATGTTAGCGAAAGTAACGTTAACTTAGTTAAGCAGTATATGCCGCAGTTAAAAGAATTGTTCGCAATGTTGCAGTAACAGCAAAACGAAAAGAAAGCGGCTAGGTAGCCGCTTTTTTTATGCTTACTCGAATACCACAGCGTTTTTTAGATGCAGCTTTTGTTCTGCAGTTGGTAAAAATCCAGTTTGTACAAACTCGCTAAGGCTTGGATGACGTTCAAAGTATAAAATATCAAGGGCGAAACGATTCATGCCGTACAAGCCCCGATGGATCATGTTTGCCGAAAATATGAGTAAGTCACCTTTTTTGAGTGCCACACTTTTACCACGAACGAGTGAGTCACTATTTCGAGCGCCCTGCTGTTCTAATCTAACTGTTAACTCTTCATCTGAATCCCAGTTTTTATGACTACTCGGTATAAGTTCTATTCCTGGTTCATCTTCAAAAGCAACGCGGCAATGTAGTACTTCAGGGCCGTTAAGAGCTACTTTTTGCGCATCAAGCTCTAAGTGATACTGCATATCTCGATGCCAATAGTTAGCTTGTTTGGGATTGTATGGGTTAAAGAATAGTTGAGTATTCATAAACTGAGGGCCAGCAACAATACCTTTAACCTGTTTCAATAGTGTGTTGGCGCTGACAAACTTAAAAAGAGTAAACTTTTCCTCAGCACTTAAACATGCAGCGCCAGTCAAACCTGAGCTATTAATACCTCTGGATTGATAAAAAGATTGGTTTTCTTGCAACCAGTGTTGATGAAATTTATCGAGAATTGGCCTTACTTTACTAAGCTCACTCTCTGTGTAAAGCCCCTTTACATGGTAGTAGCCGTTTTCAGCAAAAAAGTTATTTTCCATTTTTTACCTTGCTAAAATTGCACGTATTTTACTATTAAGCTCAGGCAATACTTGTTGCTCAAACCACTGATTTTTCTTTAGCCAGATATTATTGCGAGGGCTTGGGTGAGGAAGTGGCAAGTAATTTGGCCAATATTCACGCCACGATTTTACTAACTCAGTTAAGGGCAGCTGCTTAGTGTGAGGCAAATGATATGCCTGCGCGTATTTACCTAAGATAATGGTGAGCTCAATATTATTTAGTTGCGCTAAGAGTTTTTCACGCCATGCAATCGCGCACTCTTTTCTTGGCGGTAAATCACCTGATTTTCCTTTGCCCGGGTAACAAAAGCCCATCGGCAAGATAGCAAAATTGTGGTCATCGTAAAACTCATCACTCGTAACACCAAGCCAAGAGCGAAGCCTTTGCCCGCTTGCATCATTAAAAGGTTTGCCACTTTCATGCACTTTAATTCCTGGCGCTTGACCTGCAATTAAAATGCGAGCCTGTGGATTAAACTGGATAACGGGCCGCGCTCCGAGTGGTAAATGAGGTTCGCAGATCACGCATTTACTAACTTGTTCTAATAATGATTGAGTACTCATGAGTTAGTAAAAATATGATCTATGCTTGTTTTGACCAAACTGCTAACTCGTTACCACTTGGCTCTGTGAAGTGAAACCGACAGCCTCCAGGAAAATCAAACAAGGGTTTAATAATTGTTCCACCATGTTTTTCTACCTGCGCTTGCGTCTCTTTAATATTATTTGAATAAAGCACCAGTAGCGCGCCGCCATTATTGGTTAAGCTAGCTAATGGGGCTTGATAAAACCCGCCATCAAGCCCCGCAGATTCAGCGCTAAAGGCCGTGTATTCAGGGCCATAGTCGGTAAATTGCCATTTAAAAACCTGATGAAAAAATGCTTTTGTTGCGGCTAAATCTTTAGCAGCAAATTCAACATAATTTAGGCTATGGTGGTTCGACATGGTAAGCTCCTAATTTAAACTATTCTCAAGCGCCATCGCGCAGTGAAGAGCAGTACTATCAAGTAGTGGAATTGATGTATCAGATTGTTGTACTAATAATGCTATTTCGGTGCAACCAAGAATAATGGCTTCAGCACCTTGCTGAGTTAGATTATCAATAATGGTTAAATACTCGGCTTTAGATTCTTCCTTGATAACGCCTTTACATAGTTCATCATAAATCACACGATGCACTGTTTCACGCCCCTGTGCATCAGGAATTAACACGTCTATGGCGAATTTATCTGCTAAACGCTGCTTGTAAAAGTCTTGTTCCATAGTGAATTGGGTGCCCAACAAAGCCACTTTTTTAAAGCTATGCTGGATCAGGTTTTCACCAACTGCATCAGCAATGTGTAATAAAGGAATTGCAACCGCAGCTTGTACTTGCTCAGCTAGTTTATGCATCGTGTTGGTACAAATTAATAAATAATCCGCGCCCGCAGCTTCAACCTGCTTAGCGGCCTTAATGAGTATCTCGGCCATTTGCGGCCAATCCTGTTGCTGTTGTAGTGCTGCTATGTGGGCAAAATCGAGGCTAACGAGTACTATCTTGGCGCTATGCAGCCCCCCAAGTTTGTTTTTAACACCTTGATTTAAAAGCTGGTAGTAACTTTGTGTAGACTCCCAGCTCATGCCTCCGATTAAGCCTATTGTTTTCATTACAACTCCTTTTTGATTCCATAACACCATATGATAATGCCGCTAACAAAGCTAGTAGATCATTATTTTACTAACATCGATCTGAGTACATTTGTTTCATTATTAAATACGATTACGTAAATGATAATTACTATCTTTTCTGTTTATCGGCGATATAATACGGGGTTTTCTTCTCGTGTTATTTTTTAAGGGATTATCATGCATTCTCAATCATTAGATGCAGTGACTACCAATCGCCCTAAAAATACAGCTAAAAAGCGCTCTGTGAGCCTATCTTATCGTGTTGCTGTGTTTTTGCGTTTCGTTGCAGCCATCATTGGTGGTTACGCCTTTACCAGTGTGCTTATTTCATTACTAGCTGTGTTATTACCACTTAATAAACTCGACAGCGTGCTGTTAACCACGACTCTATCGGTATTTTTTTACTGTTGTGTGTTTATTTGGGTGTTTGCAGTTAAGTCTTTAAAGACTGTTTGGATCACTATTTTACTAACAACTGGTGGGCAATTACTGGCCCTTTCATTAATTAAGGGATGGTTATGAAAGAGAGCTTTTTCCGCTCAATGACTTGGCTTCATACCTGGGTTGGCTTACTAGTATGCTGGTTACTGTTCTTAATATTCTTTGCTGGCACCATCAGCTTTTTTAAAGATGAAATCACTATTTGGGCTAAACCCGAAACACACAATGTGCAGCATCAAGCACTACGGGTTCAGTCTCAAGCCGAGCAAATTAATTATGTGTTTGCGCAATTACAGCAACAGGCACCTAATTCATTATCTTGGCGGATAAACTTACCTGAGCCACGTAACCCTGTTTTAAGCTATGGGTTTGCTGAGCCTAAACTGCCAGGCCAGCGCCGAGCACCTTTCAACTATACACATCTAGACCCTAATACCTTAGAGCAATTACCCGAACCTCGGGAAACTAAGGGGGGTAACTTTTTCTATCGCTTACACTTTGATTTACATTACATAGATGTATTTACTGCACGGATAATTGTTTGTTTAGCCTCGTTATTTATGTTGGTAGCGCTTATAACAGGCATCGTGATCCACAAACGTATTTTTAAAGATATGTTTAGCTTTAGAGCAAACAAAGGCAGCCGAAGCTGGCTTGATGCACATAATGTTTCGTCAGTGCTGGCATTACCATTTCATATCATGATCACCTACACGGGTATTATTACACTGATTTTTATGCTGTTCCCCTACCCTGCCGAGACTGTATATGAAAATGGCTTAAGGCAAATGTTTGATGAGGCATTGCCTATTAATAAACGTGCAAAGCCCAGTGAAGAGCAGCGCCCTATGGTGGCAATCAAAGATGTGTTAGATCAGATTTATACTAAGTCACCGAATGCTGATATTAGCTACGTGTTTGTAAGAAATGCCAATACAGCGACCTCACAAATCGTGGTTTATTTGGCAACCGGCAAAGAGGTTGTAGATAACGGACCACGCTACTTATTCAATGGTGTAACGGGCGAGCTTGAAGCGAGTTCTGGCGAAGATTGGAGCGCTTCGGCGCAGTTTTATGACTCAATGACGGCATTGCATAGCGGTCGCTTAGCGGAGCCGTTGCTGCGTTGGTTGTATTTTTTCTGTGGCGTAGCTGGCTGTGCCATGATCGCTACAGGCTGCATTATGTGGGCAAAACGCTTACGCGAGAGGCTCAAAGCAGAGCAAAAACCAAGCTTTGGTTTAAAGCTTGTTGAAAGTCTTAATTTAATAACTTTAATGGGCTTACCGCTAGCAACTTCAGCGTTCTTCATTGCTAATCGTTTATTGCCTTTAGAGTTAGCTGGGCGTGCCGATAAAGAAATACTCGTGTTTTTCTTAACTTGGCTTGCGGTGGCGCTTTCGGCTGTGAGCAGTATAGAAAAACGCCACTGGCGCTATAATGCATGGCTCAATGCAATAGCTTGCTTTCTCGTGCCCGTGGTAAATGCACTGACAACAGATGGTAATTGGATCACGTATTTACTAACTAATCAATGGGCCTTATTCGGTGTTGATAGTGCGTTTATTTGTGCTGGCGTATTGTTTTTACTACAAAGCAAAAAAATAGCTAGTCACAAAGCTGTTATTAACAAGGCAAAACCAAGTAAAAATAGGGTGTTAAAGGAGCAACAAGGATGATGGAGTTACTGCAATTTAGTCTCTGCTTTTTAGGGTTTAATTGTTTTGCGCTTGCAAAATTCAATCATTTCCGTGATGTATTCAAAAAGAAATTAACCGAAAAACAGCGAAATAGCTTTTTATTAAGCGGCTGGATCAGTATTTTACTAAGTTTAGTGCTTTGCGTGCTGTCAGATGCTGGGTACGGCGCATTGCTGTTTTGCGGTTATATGGCTTTGAGTGTACTTATGCTCATGATTTTATACAGTTTTACTGTTTCATGGGTAAAGTATGTCAGCGTATTAACTATGTCTGTTTTGCTGTTGAGTGGCTTTTCGGTAATGATTTTTTAGTTTAGTTAGTAAAAAACTGATCTGATACCAATTTGCAATAACGCTTAATTGAGCAAATTGTTTAAAAAAATGGGTAGGCAATGCCTACCCAAGCAGGGGATTAAATTGGGGGATCACATGTTGCTTCAATTTAACGACGCTAAGTTTGCCTAGCATCCATTACATTTGTGTTGCACATTCGTGATAGTTTAAAGACAGTTGTAAAGCCCCTTTACAAGCGACTATGGTCAACATAAATAAGCTCGTCTGTTTTAAAACCATATTCTTTTGCTGTGTTTATAAAGTCCTGCATTTGCTGTTCTGTCACGGTCGGTGTGCGCGACAAAAACCATAAATACTCCTTGTTATAACCTGTGATATAAGCGTATTGATAATTTTGCTTATCTAATTCAAATACCACGTAAGAGCTGTAAAATGGTCCAAAGAATGAGACTTCTAAGTGGCCTATGTCTTGTTGCTCTGCAAACTTCGCTTTACCTTCAGCTTGCTGCCATTCTTTATCTTCGGCGCTGTAACCCTTGTTGATAACCTTCACACTGCCATCTGGGTTAATTGAGTATTTGGCGGTAATGCCCTCAAGGCCGCGTTCAAATGAATGATCTAAACGTGCAATTTCGTACCATGTTCCTGTGTATCTGTTTAACTCAAAATTATCGACGGGTTTGATGTTGTCTGGCACGCCTGTACACGCAGATAAAATGACTGTGATACATAAAACCCCGATTAATTTTAATGATGTTTGCACGTTTTTACTCCCTTTAAAAATTAAACAAATTAATACGTTAATAGCACTAATTTAGTTCAATTACGGTAAACTATTAATGTCTAAAATTAAAGATTGAGAACAGCATGAAGATTTGGGTTGATGCAGACGCCTGCCCCGTCGTTATTAAAGAAATATTGTTTCGTGCCGCAGAGCGCACACAGACCTTTACCACATTAGTGGCGAACCATGCGATGCGAGTACCACCCTCAAAGTTTATTAGCCGTTTGCAGGTATCTTCGGGTTTTGATATTGCCGACAACGAAATCGTTAAACGTATTGAGCCGAATGATTTGGTGATCACCGGTGATATTCCCTTGGCTGCAGAAGTCATCGAAAAAGGCGCACAAGCGCTTAATCCGCGCGGTGAATTATATACGACCGAAAATATTCGCTCACGTTTAAACGTTCGTGACTTTATGGAAACAATGCGCTCAAGTGGCGTTGAAATGGCCGGTGGCCCACCGCCGTTAAGCCAAGCAGACCGCCAAAACTTTGCAAATAATCTTGATCGAATCCTAGCTAAACAGTTATGAGTGTCGTTAATAGTGCGCCACTGCAGGGTTTTGGTGATGATGCGTTTAAAGTCGCTGTTTATATAGAAAAGCGCCCGCCGATGCCTGCTTGGCAACAGCTTGATCATTTGCATGCAATGCAACCCGGCCAAATAAACGAAATAAACCAAGCATGTGGAAATGGTTGGCGCAAAGTTTTTAACGTGTATGGCAAAGTGCTGTTTGCACTACCAAGTGAGTATTATAATTTCGCTAAAAAAGCAGCTGATTGGCAGAGCTATCGCGATGAACAACTGCTGCAAGCACACAGCCAAACTACATTACTGTTTAGTCCGCCGATATTAGGGAAACCAGAGCAATTGCATATAATTGCAGGGCGAACACATGCTAAACAGCTTATAAATGACGGACTTTTGCATTGCCAATTAACTTGGCTTGATGATGAATTTGCTATTAGTAAATCAGATAAAGTGATTGTCTGTCCGTATTTTGACTATCGCCAGTTAAGTAATATTAAAATTGCACGACTTAGCCAGCTTGTTGCCGATATTTTTTCTTAGTTTCTAGTTTATTGCGTTATTGAGTTAGCAAACTAAGCTTTAAATACTGTAGAGCTTAATAGGAGTTTAGATGAAAACTCTGATCGAATTGTTAAAGTGTGAAAAATGGAGCTAAACCGATGTTTAAGCATTTACCAATAGTGAGTTTGTTTACAGCTAGCTCTGTTATGGCGAGTGCTGAACAATTGACTTTATATACTGAAGTGTTCCCACCCTATAATTTTGTGGAGCACAATCAGCTCACTGGTATTAACACCAAAATCATGGAATCTTTGTGCGAAAGAGCCAAGTTGAGCTGTACGTTTAGTGTATTGCCTTGGAAGCGCGCAATGTCACTAACCCTTGCCCAACCGAATGCAGGAATTTACTCTACTTCACGTACCGCAAAGCGAGAAACTCAATTTTACTGGGTTGGCCCTTTGGTATCTGGGCATTCATGTTTCTATCGCTTAAATGATCGAAACGACATTAAAGTAACGAGTACACAGTCGTTGCAAAACTACACCATTGGCGTATCTCGTGGTGATGTATATCAAACCGTTCTTGCTGATTTTAACCTTACTGAAGGCCAGCAATTTTTAACTTACTCAAAAAAGTTCGAAGAACTTAAAATGTTTAAGCAAGGCAAGCATGATTTACTGATTGGCTCCTCTCTCACTCTATCAACACAATTGATGAATGTAGGTATGAGCCCAGACCAAGTCACACCTGTATTTGAGTTAAAGCACCCTGCTTTAGTGGGTAATTATTTAGCACTTAACAAAAACACATCGCCGGAGGTAGTTACTAAGCTGCAACACGCCCTCGATACCATGAAGCAAGAAAACCTGATTGACCCTTTTGTTGATCAGTTTGTCGAAGAGGATAGGCACTCTCACGGCGAAGCATCCAAAGTATCAGAGCAGTGCTTAAATGGCTCTGCCATTTATTAAATTGGAGTGATTTTAGGTAAGTTAGCCGCTATTTTTCTTATTTTTGAAGTCAATCGCGATTTTTCGCGCTCGAACGCAAAGCCATTGCCTGATCTTAAATTGCTTTTTATAGTGACAAATAAAAAGGGCAAAAAATTATGAAACCAACTCCACTCTTCAAAAGCTTAGTGCTAGCAGTATGCTTAGGCACAGTAGGTGCTGCTCAAGCTTACGATCGTATCACAGGCCATAACTTTGCTAGTCGTTCTGAAGTCATCGCACAATCAGGGATGGTTGCTACATCACAGCCGTTAGCTACGCAAGTAGGCTTACAAGTTTTAAAAGACGGCGGTAATGCTATTGATGCGGCTATTGCGGCAAATGCAGTGCTAGGCCTAGTTGAACCAACAGGATGTGGAATTGGTGGCGATTTATTTGCCATTATTTGGGATAACAAAAGCAAGCAACTTTACGGTTTAAATGCCTCTGGTCGTTCACCACAAAGCTTGTCTTTTGAAACTTTAAAAGCACAAGGTGACTACATTCCTGCTTATGGGCCATTGCCTGTCTCGGTACCTGGTGCTGTAGATGGTTGGTTTGAGTTACATAAAAAGTTTGGCAAAACACCAATGAAAGCCTTACTGCAGCCTGCTATCGACTACGCTGAAAATGGCTTCCCTGTGTCTGAACTGATTGCCTATTACATGCAAAAAAGTGTGGCTGCGCGTGGTAAATACCCAGGCTTTAAAGATGTATATATGCCTGATGGGGCAATGCCAGAAAAAGGAGAGATCTTTAAGAACCCTGCCCTTGCAAACACCTATCGTAAAATTGCCAAAGGCGGCCGCGATGCTTTTTACAAAGGCGATATTGCTAAAGAAATTGGTCGCTACATGAAAGAAAACGGCGGCTACTTATCGTATGACGATTTAGCTGCCCACCATAGTGAATGGGTCAAGCCTGTGAGCGCCGATTATAGAGGGTATACGCTTTGGGAATTGCCACCAAATGGCCAAGGAATTGCCGCACAGCAAATTCTGAATATTCTTGAAGGTTACGATATCAAAGCTATGGGCTTTGATAGCCCTGAATACGTACACACCTTTGTTGAAGCGAAAAAACTCGCGTTTGCAGATCGTGCAAAGTATTACGCCGATCCAGCATTTAACACCATTCCCGTACAAACACTTATTTCGCAGCAATATGCTGACCAAAGACGCAAACTGATAGACCCTAATAAAGCTGCAAAACGTGACCACGCAGGCCCAGTAGAAGGCGATACCATTTATATGACGACCGCCGACAAAGACGGCAACATGGTTTCGCTTATTCAAAGTAATTACCGTGGCATGGGCTCAGGTATGACACCTGCAAAATTAGGCTTTGTATTGCAAAACCGTGGCGAAATGTTCGCCCTTAAAAAAGGCCACATGAACCAATATGAGCCAGGCAAACGACCATTTCATACAATCATTCCTGCGTTTGTCACCAAAGATGGCAAGCCATATATGAGTTATGGCGTAATGGGCGGCGCAACACAGCCACAAATGCATGCTCAAATACTTATCAACATGATTGATTTTGGCATGAACCTACAAGAAGCCGGTGATGCACCACGTATTCTGCACACAGGTTCATCGCAGCCAACCGGCGAGATCATGGAAGACGGTGGTTTTGTTAGCTTAGAGTCAGGTTTTTCGATGGAAACCCGCCGTGAGTTAATGAAAAAAGGCCACACCTTACAAGACGCGGTTGGCCCATACGGTGGTTATCAAGCAATATTGAAAGACCCAAAAACCGGCGTTTATTACGGCGCATCTGAAACCCGTAAAGACGGCCAGGCCGCGGGGTATTAGGCTATTGTAGGTTGGGTAGAGCGGAGCGAAACCCAACAAGCAAGCGAGTTTCAAGAGTAAAGTTAGCGAGCTTTGATGTAGTAGCGATTTCACATCGCGTAGGCGTGAAATTTATTTCACGCGATGGTTCATGGTTCGCTAACTCCCAACCACCTACCCTGCAAATAAGATCAAAATCAGCGTTAAGCCGTTTTTCTGAATATCTTTAGTACCGATAAAAAATTTATAGTTAGCAATGCATTACGTTATTTGTTAAAAATAAGTTTATTAAATATGTGAGCGTGATATCGGAAGAAAGATTTGCGACGCGCGCGCGCTATTAAAGTCACATAGGAATCGCAGTGAAGTCTGAAATTGAAGCATGGATTAAGCAGATAAGTGATCGTCCCGAGGTTAAGGCAATAAACATAGGATTGTTTCAAGCTGGAAGTGTTTATCAAGCATATTTGATCGGTTCTTTTGAATACGATCCAGAAGATGATGATTGGGCATGTAGTGAAGATTATGTACCAGAATATAGGTATCTTGAGCTACCCGGTACAAGCGAACTTGGTTGGGAAACTTTATTAGATTTAGTTTCAAAGTCTATTTCTGAAATTATTGCTGACAACGCTGATAACATTCTTAATCATGTTCCTGTTGTTACTGTCGGGTTTGATGATGGAAATCTGATCAGGATTAAGTAACTTATAACAAACGTATGAATTCGTTACCTTCGGCCACTCGGACAAAAACACGGCGCTGCCTCGCAATTATTGCGCAGCACCTTCTCCTTTTATGGGGGAGTAGACATACTCTATGATTCAGGTTAATAGAAATAGAATCGAGATAAATGGAAATGTTGTTGAATTGCCATACTCAATTTTGGAAGCCAAGGAATTAGACCAGAGTATTTTAGTTATTTTCGACTACATGGAGTTTTCCCAAAATTCCGTAGCACGAAATTTCCAATGTATAAATCTAGATGGCTCTGTTTTATGGGTAGCAGAAAACCCCACAACTCAGAGTTCAGATGCTTATGTTAACTTTACAAGTATAGATCTAAACGGTAATCAGGTTGTCGTAAATAATTTTGCAGGCTATACATGCACAATAGATCTAGCTGATGGTAAGTTATTAAAAGGTCTGTTTTCAAAGTAGCGCCTAACAAGAAGCTTGAAATAGGTACGAACGTTTGGCTTGCGCTCGTTTGTCACTAATTTTAGCCCATATTTTCACCCGCAAATCGGGTATTACATGCAAAGGATATTCATGCTCAGATTCTTAGTTTTAAGTTCTCTTTTAGTAACCTCAATTTATTCCACAGAGGTTCAAGCTGACTGCGATATCTCTGGTATTTGGAAACATTCAACTAAGCCAGCAAAATTGCTAGTCGACTTAAGCAAAGGCGAAATCTCTGTTCATTCTCATGATAACAATGCTAAAGCAGTCGGGTTAGTAGTTTTAAAAGGCCTTAAGTCTGGTTTAACTTCAGCAAATTGGGATGCAAAAATGTATAGTGCAGCTCAAGATTCATTTGTCGATGTTCAAATAATATCTGAAGGTTGTAATCAACTAAGTGTTGACTTTAACGGTGAAGAAGTACTCGAACTGTTGAGGTGATTTGCATGTTATAAGCTATTCAAGAGAGATTAATAATAGTTTGCTTTTGCTCGTTACTTGCTTATTTTAGTTAACTAAAATAAGCAAGTAACAGGGCTGTATGTATATTGAGAGTTGATGTTTAATTTACTAAAAGAGAAACTCAAATTTGTTATTTTACTTGCGCCAGATGCTTTTGCTTATTCTCTAGTTTGTATCGTTTGGGAGCCTCTTTATAGGCTATGTATTTTAGTCGGTCTTGCAGAAACAGGCTTGGAGTGGTTTCCATTTAAATTTGGTTTAATAGTATTTGCTCTGCTTTTCAGTTATCGATATATCGTTTATTTAATAAAGAGAAAGAGTAAGTAGCCATATAACAAGCCGTTTAAACGGGGGTCTTAAACTTGGCTTACGCTCGTAACTTGCCGCTTATTGGGGGGTTGGTATCAAATGAAAAGTTCTGAGTTATATGAAGATTGGGGTTTACCTTATATCATCATCGGATCAGGTGTACTAATCGCTCGTGAACAGGCTTTAAGAGTGATTGAGTTGTTATACGAAAAAGGTTTTTACTTCTTGGGGTATGACGCCTTTACAGTTTTCCCAGATGGTACTAGACAACCACATATGGAATTCAACGCATCATTCAGTAGGGAAAGACAAATAACGTCTATGGAAGCTATTGAAACTATCAATGAAGATCCATCAGAGGTTACTCACTATGAATTTTATTTTCGGCCACAAGCCTAACAAGCGCCATCAAAACACCGCTTCGCTTACCCAGCGAGCTCTAAAGGATGAAAAACGCTTGGCTTGCGCTCCTTCTTCGCTGATTTTAGCTAAGTATTTTGTGTGGTTTAGCACGGCGTTATATGTCAGGAAGAATAGTTTCCCAATTTTACTTATGCTGTTTATGTATTAGGAGTTGCTGATTGCTAGAGTTTATTTCTGAAATTGGGAGCAGTTTTAAGTGGGTCTACCGTGGCTGGCTATATTTTCTATCGTCGTCGTATCAGCAAAGAGTTCTCATTGAGTATTCAAAGCGTGGCGCAGTATGGAAGGTTTTTGACATTATTATGAGTGTCGTGTTTATGGGCTTAGAAATACTTCTAGTTTTTTATTTAACTAGGCAGCTTTAGGCATTGTCATATAACAAACCACTTAAGCCGCTTGCAGGTTCGTTGGGACAGTAACATATGTTTAGCCAAGCTTAAAAGTAGTCCCTACTGGAGCTTGGTAGCTAAGGAAAGTAAGGCATTGAAATGATCTACAAAGAATTTTATTACAGTATTGATTGCAAGTTTCCTTACCATCAAGAATGGGAGTGGAAGCAAATTATTGATCAATCAATTGAAATAGGTGAAGACGCGCCTTTTCTAGTGCTTCACGAAATATGCAGAGTTCCTGCCTCGGAGAAACTAGATCAAGCAAAGCATATGGAAATGTATAAATATTGGAAGCAATCGTTTGCCAGCCCAGTGCAGGACATCGTTGAAGCTGCTTCTCTTTCATACATCAACAAAACTGAGGTCTCAGACTCCGAAGCTCTGGGTATAATGGAAGAACTTTCAGCGTTTCCAAAATCCTATAATGCGCTTCAAGTTGTCTTGTTTTCTTGTCCAGATGATAATGAGTTGGTCGAAAAAAATATGAAAGCATTGTAGCTCAGTGGAAATCGGCTACTTAACAAGTAACTCAAAAGGACACAAAACCGCTGGCTTGTGTCTCTTCATCGCCAATTATAGCCAGCTATTTTTTGCTTCTTAGTTGAGAGTTAGGTAACAGGAAATGGGAACTGAAATACTTGTATTGACTTACTTAACGACTCCATTGATATTTGTGATAAATATGGCCTTGTTGTTTAAAGGCAAATTCCCCAATTCAAAAGCTCTCGTGCTATTGCTCCTAAATGTTGTTTTCATGGGCTATTTTATCGTGACAGGACTATTCAGCGAGCACTTTATCCAAGCTTACTTCGTAGGCGGCTTTTTTCTCATTCCATTTCAAATTATAGCGTTATTAGTTGCTAAACTATTAAGCTCTAAAATCAGTAAGTTAAATGAGTTAAATAACATAAATCGCGCGAAATAAATTTCACGCCTACGCGATGTAACTTTACTCTTTCCCCTCGTAGCTCGCTAACTTGTTGGTTTCAATCTGAGAGCTGACGGCTGAAAGCTGACAGCTCACTTAACTAGCTAACTTGTTGGGTTTCGCTGCGCTCTACCCAACCTACGAGTTGACAGCTCTAGAACGTGGCTAACTCCCAACCACATACCCAGCAAAACCAAGCACTTTAAAATACTGTTTTGGGGTGCTGAAGCGGGTTTCATTCATTAACTCTGAAAAACGAATTCGGTCTAATGGGTAAAACTCGTGCTCTAGGTTGTGGCGCATGCGTTCTACGCCGACTTCGGTTAAACCTAACTGCGTACACAGCTGTAGTTGAGATTCGCGCTCAAAAGCGGTTTCTGGGCGCATTAAATCGGCAATGTATAAGTTGCTCGATTTTTTAAGTTTGCTGTGAATCGCTTTTAATAGCGCTTTTTTATCGCCGTTATCTTCAACAAAGTGCATTACCAGTAAACACAGTGCGGCGTCACATTGAGTGTCGATGTCGTTGATATCACCGCAGTGTACTGTTACGCGATCGCTAATGTTATGCTGGCCAAACTGTTGCTCGGCAATATCGAGCATGTCTTGCGAAATGTCTTGAGCAATAAATTGCCAGCTTGGTTTTAGCGCCGCTAATTCAATGATTTCTTTACCTGTTCCGGCACCAATCACTAAAATGCACGCTTCATCGCTCAGCGTGGTTGCTAATTGGGCTGCGGTTGCTTGATGTAATAGCTCATAACCTGGAACTAGGCGCAAAATGCGTTCGTCGTAGTGATTTGCTTCTTCGTGATTAAAAGTTGGCATGCTAATCCTTTAAATAACTGAGATGGTCGAATAACCACCTGGTTTTTTCGCCACATGCACCTGCGTGGCAACGCGTTCGGTCATTTCTGATACGTGCGAAATAACCCCTACTTTGCGGCCTTGTGCTTGTAGTGAATCAAGAGCATCCATCGCGATGCTTAACGTTTCACTGTCCAACGTACCAAACCCTTCGTCGATAAACAAAGAGTTTATTTGCACTTTATTCGACGACAACGAGGCAAGCCCTAGCGCCAGTGCTAACGACACTAAAAATGACTCACCGCCTGATAATGTATTAACAGAGCGCTGCTCATCGGCCATGTCTTTATCGATAATAGCGATATCGAGCGTTTTCCCTATGGCTGTTAATTTGTAGCGTTTATTTAGAGTCTGTAAATGACTATTCGCGTAGTGCAGCAGTATTTTTAAGGTTTGCGTTTGCGCTAAATTACGCATGGTTTTGCCGCTGGCATCCCCCAAGACCTTATTGAGTAAATGCCAGTGCTCATAGCTTTTTTGCTGCTCAACTAATAGCTTTTGTTTGTCTTCAAGCGCTTGGCTATTTTGTTGATGGGTTTTAAGCTCAGTCGCAACTTGCAATAATGCGTTATTCGCTTGTACTTGTTGCTCTGTGACTTGATTAAGCTGTAATTGCAGCTCATCTTCACCGAGACTTGGCTTATCATTTTGATGCTGAGCCAGCGCCTGCTGTCGTTGTTTTAAAAGCGCCTCAGCGTCTTTTAAGCTACTCTCGGCGGTGTGGTAATCTTCCAGAGTTTGTTTGATTTCAGCGGGGCTTATTGTTAATAACTGACTAACGGCTTGCTCATCCAAGCTTGGGTGCTGTGCTTTAAAATCGTTAAACCACAGACTAAAGCGATCATTAAGCGCTGCTTGCTCAGCGGTGAGCTCTTTTTCACGCTCGTCAATATTGGCGATTTGAATGGCTTGTTCGTCACGCGCCTTCACCGCATTACTATGGTTTTTCTGGGCAAGTTGCAGTGCCTGCTGCGCTGAATCTATCGCCTTTTCAAGCTCTGCTATAAACTCATCTACCGATATCGCCGCGTTACTAAATAAGCCCTCGCGCTTTGATTTTATCTGCGTTAATTCGTTTTCAGTTTGGCTTAGTTGCTCGTTGCACTGAGTTAAAGAGGTATGTGCTTCGTTTAGCTGCGGCGTTACATGTGCAAGGTGCTGCTCAATGGCTTTTAAGCTAGTTTTAAGCTCATCCGCCGTTTGCAGCGAAGCTTGATAAGCTTCAACATGCTCTGCAATGACCTCTAAAGAAATGCTTTGTGTATTGAGTGCCTGCCACCAAGGTGCACTAGTGAACTGTTGATTCAGTGTCGTATAAAGCTGCTGATGCTCATCATTGAGCTCGTTTAAACGTGTTTGCTGATTATTCAGCTGTTGCTGTAATTCGTTTAACTGCTGCTCTTTGCTATGTAGCGCTTGCCCTTGCTTATTATACTCAGCTTGCTTAGCCGCAAGCGTGTTTTGCAGCTGCTGTTGCTGCTCGAGGGTTTTGTAGTATTGCTGTTTTTGCAAGCTGAGCTGTTGTTGACGCTCGTTTAACTGATCTTCGGTTAAATCATTTAGCTCAGTACGATTAGCCGCCATGGTTTCTTTGAGGTTCTGTTGTTGAGCGCTCAGTTCCGAGATTTGCCCGCTTAACGAGCTTATCTGTTGGCTGCATGCCGACAGCTCATTACTTTTAGCTTGCTGTAATGCTTGCTGAGCTTTTAAGTGCTGTTTGGCGTTAGTTAGTTGGTTGGTAAAGTCGTTAATAAGTTGACTAAATTGCTCGTTTACCATTTCTTCATGCATAAAGGGGTGCTCTTTTGAGCCACATACTGCACACGGCTCCCCAGCTTTTAAGGTGGCACGTAACTGGCTGACCCCTTCACTGGCTCTTAACTGCACTTGCTGTAAGTTTTGCTCACAAAACGAAACCTGCTGCTGTGCTTGCTCTGCCCCTTGCTGCGCATCTTTTAATGCTGTTTGTAGTTGCTGCTCAGTTTGGCTTAATGTGTTTAGCTGGGTTTGCCAATTTTTTAACTGCTGCTGATTAGTTTGCCATACTTGGCGCTTTTCAATCAGGTGCTTAATCGCATCAAGCCTAGCGTCGATATCGGCCATTGATTGAGTATTTAAACTCGATTTAAAGGCGGTATCTTGCTCATTTAGGCGCTTAATTTCTTGCTCAAGGGCTTGGTATTGAGTTTTACACTGCTGCGCAGCTGCTTGCTGCTCATCAATTTTAGGTTGAAGAGCTTTTACGTTTTGCTGTGATTGGCTAATTGTGTGCTGTTGCTGGCTAAAGCGGCTTAACTCACTTTTATAGAATGACCAGTCTTTCGCTAATGGTTGCCATTGTGCGTGTGTTTCTAAATAGCCATTGATTTGCGCTTGTTGCTCTAGCTGTTTTTGCTGCTCGGCTTTATGGCTATTTAGTGTATTAGTCAGCTCTTGATGATGGTGCTTTGCTTTTTCTGCTTGTACTTTTTGCGCCGCTGCTTGCTGGTTTAATACGGCAAGCTGCTTATCTAACTCACGGGCCTGGCTAATAATAGGTTGTGCGTCTTTTTGTGCTTGCTTTGCTTGGTTTAGTTGCGCGGTTTGCTTCTCAAGCGTTTGCTCAGCGTCTTTGAGCAGTGTTTTATGATCAACGTTTAAAAGCTGCTCACGGTTTTTAATAAGTTGCCCATGTTGAGCAGTAATCGAAGTGACGCGTTCACGGTTATCTTTTATTTCTAAGCATTGCTGAGCTTGTTTCGCTTCAGTGGCTTTTTCAGCAAGCGCGTGCATTTGCTGCTGTAACTCTTGCTTTGCTTGCTCTGCCCGGTTTAGCTGTTGTTGCTGCTGAGATGCTTGCTTGTACCACCCTTGGTACTGTTCAAATTGTTTTATTTGCTTTTGCAACTCAGCAAGTTTAGCTTCAAGCGCTTTTTGTTCTGCTTGTTTCGTTTCGACCTGTTCAGGGCTTAAAACCTGATAATTACTTAAACTTAACTTTAACTGCTCTAATGCTTGCAGCTGCTCACGATGGCGTTCAAAAATTCGCTGACCAATACGGCTAAATTTATCGGTGCCTGTTAAGCATTCAAGTAGTTGCGCACGCTCATCTCCGGTCGCTTTTAAAAATGCCGCAAATTCATGTTGCGCAAGAAGGACTGCTCGTGAGAACTGCTCAAAGCTCAAACCGATAATACGCTCGATTTCTTTACCTGCCGCGCTTCGATCGGCGATTAGGGTTTCATCGGGTAATGAGTGCAGGCTATGTTGTGCAGGTTGTAACTTGCCATCGGCTTTATTACGCGCTCGGCTAAAGTTTAACCTTGCTCGGTACTGTTGTTTATCTTGGCCAATAAAGTCGACTTCGGCATAGCCCTGCCCTGCCCCGCGGCGTAATAAGTTTCGCGAGTCATTGAGTTTGATATTGTCGCCGTTAAAGTCAATTTTATTGCCTGTATCGCCGCGTAACCTTGCTGTTTTGTTATAAAGTGCTAAGCAAATGGCATCGAGTAATGTGCTTTTACCGGCGCCGGTATCACCGGTGATGGCAAACAACCCTGCTTCTTTTAAAGGCGAAGCGCTAAAGTCGACTTCGGCGTCTAAGATAGAGGCTAGTTGGTGAACACGAATCGCTAAAATTTTCATAGTAGGTCCTCTGCATTCAATTCATCGATCACTTGGCTTAGTAAGCTTTCTAATTCTTTTGGCACCGCCTGCCCTGCCATATCTTTATTGTTTGCAAATGCTTGCTCTAAAAGTGAATGTGGATTTAGCGCTTCAATTTGCGAGACATCTTCAAATAGGGTTTGTTCATCGTCTTGCTGGTTGCTTTGCTGACGTACTCTTACAATGCCACAAAACTTAACCTGCTTACCTTCAAGGGCTTGTTCTATTTGTTCTCTGAAAGTGGTGTCAGTGTCATGGGCGCTCAATTTAACCCGCAGATAGGGCGCTAAATCTTCATCTGTTAAATCGAGCTGTTTTATAAGCTCACAGAGTTCGTTCAGTGGCACGCAGTCTTTTTCTGGTAGTAACATGACTTTACAGAAGCTAGGAATGTAAAGGGGGTTTACAGAAGTACCTGAGTCAGTAAGCTCGACTATTACAACTTGATGTTGGTAACGCCTTTCAGAAAATGACATCGGCATTGGCGTGCCACTGTAGCGAATGGTCTCTTTCTTCGCGACGGTTTGAGCCTTATGAAGATGCCCTAGTGCAACATAATCAGGCTGATCAGTAAATATGCTTGCCGATATCGCATCTTCACCACCAATCACTAAGTTACGTTCAGAATCAGATGAGATGTCTCCACCTTTTGCATGCAGGTGGCCCATAGCAATTAATGGCGCGCTTGGTAATTCGCTTGCTGTTTGTAATGCATCTTTGTAGGCAAGGGCAACGCCTTGATTGTATGTTAGCGGCTGCTCTTGTTGGCGGTTATAGCTGCTTAAATCACTACTGCGTAAAAATGGCATAGCAACAACATTCGCATCGCCATTTTTTGTGCTGATTGGCAGTACTACTTCATGAGGAGCATTGCTATCAAAGCGGCCAACAACATGGGTATCAAACTGAGCCAATAAAGGTTTTGCCGCCATAATACGATTTGCTGAATCATGGTTACCAGCAATAATCACTATGTGTAAGTCAGGGCAATGCTGCTTAGTGGTTTTAATAAATTGATAGAGTTGGTTTTCTGCGCTGGCAGGAGGTGTTGCCGTATGATAAATGTCACCCGCAACCAGTAGTAAGTCGATCTGTTCTGACACAAGCGTATCGGTTAACCAAGCTAGAAATGCTTGATGCTCATCGAATCGGGAATGCTCGTAGAATTGTTGGCCTAAATGCCAATCAGATGTATGAAGGACTTTCATTAAACGCTCTTATTATTTATTAAGAGCGTCAATATACCTAAGCTGAGCCAAGATGCCCAGCCTGGTTTGTTAACTTAAGCTATACCAAGCAAAAACCACCATTGGCAAAGCTAACAATGCCATGATCATAGGTACTTTAAGCGCTTTAGTTTGCTTAGCTTGTAAAATCTTAAGGGCATTTGTTTCATTACATGCCGCTACTTTGTCGATATAAAAATACCCTGAATCTAGGTACTGTTTACAATTTTGTTCGTCCGCTGGAATTGCAATTAGTTCTTGTTGTTTTTTTAGGATATAGAAATCCATACGCTCACCGAATTCTATGCTGATTACCAAACATTTTGGGGTTTAAAATGCATGCTGCGTAGACCCCAAAATCAAAAAAGTGGGCGATTTTAAATATAAATGGCAGTAAATTTCAATAGCAAATGCTACAAAAATTACTTAATTGCAAAAAATAATTATGGATAGGGTCAAAATAACCAATGAAGATGACCAAATTAGCCATTTGTTAGCTCTTTTAATCTCTGGTTTTGTTCGTGATAGGGCGTCTGATTCATCACATGCATTGATGACCTCAACAAACTTAAAACCACGTTCTTGGTACTCATTTAAGATTGATTCTTGCGCAGGAATGGCTGCTAAACGAGAGTCTTTTTTTACAATATAAAACTTCATCTAATCACCCTTTCATCATTAACTAGAATTTAAGTAGATTACCTTCTCTTTAACTGTAATGCTTTGGAATGAATTAGTGCTGAATTAAAATTAATCAGTTTTTGTAAACCCCCTTTACAAGATATTAATTAAAAAAAGCAACAATTAATCTTGATTAGTAATAACCGATGAATACTACCTGAAAAATACCGCAATTTATCGTGATAATGTTGCAACTTTGTTTTTAGTTTGCGATGTTACGGTTGCAAACTAATTACAGGATAAACAATGAAAAAAGCAGTTCTCAAATTGAGTGCTTTGGTATTGCCTTTAGCAGTATCTTCAGCTGTTATGGCGTCATCTGTTGAGCAAACTAAAGGCTCATTCGTTGACAAGTTCCGTCAGCTAGATGAAGCACTTCCAACTCCAAACGTATACCGTAGTGCGGCCGGTGAGCCTGCTGAAAATTACTGGCAACAGCAAGTAAACTACGACATCGATGTAAAGCTAGATGAAAAGAAACGTCGCTTAACAGCAAGCCAAACTATCGAATACAAAAATAACTCGCCGCACACCTTAAAGTATCTTTGGTTACAGCTAGACCAAAATATCTTTAAATCTGACTCAATTGCTGAAATGACATCTACTTTCAATGGTAAAACATTGCAAGGTGATCCTCAGCCAAAATCAACTAAATTGAGCTTAGGTCAGTTACGTCGTCAGCAATTTATGGCCGACAACGAGCTGGGTTATCAAATCGCCAATGTTAAAGACGAAGACGGAAAAGAGCTTAAAGTTACTGTAGTAGATACCTTAATGCGTATCGACTTAAACGAGCCGCTTAAACCGGGAAAAGACGTTGAGTTCAGCATGGACTTCGCCTTTAACATTGTTGAAGAAGACGCCGTTGGTGCACGTTCAGGTTATGAACACTTTGAAGAAGATGGTAACGATATCTTCTTATTAGCGCAGTGGTTCCCTCGTCTTGCTGCATACACTGATTATGAAGCGTGGACTAACAAAGCTTTCTTAGGCAGCGGTGAGTTCACACTTGAGTTTGGTGATTACGATGTAGAAATTACAGTACCTGCTGACCATATCGTATCGGCAACGGGTCAGCTTGATAACCCAAGCAGCGTTCTGACTAGCACACAGCGTAAGCGTCTTGAACAAGCTGAAGATGCTAAGCGCCCTGTTTTCATCGTGACTGAAGAAGAAGCGTTAGAAAACGAAAAAGAAGGCACAAACAAAACGAAAACATGGCATTTTAAAGCTGAAAATGTACGTGACTTTGCGTGGGCTTCTTCACGTAAGTTTATGTGGGATGCAAAAGGCTATCATCAAGGCGGTAAAGATCAGCCGTTAGTAATGGCGATGTCTTTTTACCCTAAAGAAGGTGGTGACCTTTGGAAGAAGTATTCTACTGAGTCAGTAGTTCATACAATGGAAGTGTATTCACGCTTCTCGTTTGACTACCCTTACCCAGTTGCTCAATCTGTAAATGGCCCTGTAGGCGGTATGGAATATCCTATGATCACCTTCAATGGCCCGCGTACAGATCTACAAGAAGATGGAACTCGTACCTACTCGCAAGCAGAAAAACGCTTCTTGATCGGTGTGGTTATCCATGAAATTGGCCACATTTACTTTCCTATGATCGTCAATTCTGATGAACGTCAATGGACGTGGATGGATGAAGGCCTTAACAGCTTCTTAGATGGTGTTGCTGGTCGCGAATGGGACCACACTATTCCTTGGGGTGTTGAGCCTCGCGACATCGTTGAGTACATGAAGTCTGAAAACCAAGTGCCTGTTATGACACAGTCAGACAGCGTATTACGTTTAGGCCCTAATGCTTATACTAAGCCTGCTGCCGCACTTAACATTTTACGTGAAGTGATCCTTGGCCGTGAGCTATTCGACTTTGCATTCAAAGAATATGCACAGCGTTGGAAATACAAGCGCCCTACTCCTGCTGATTTCTTCCGCACTATGGAAGAAGCGTCAGGTGTTGACCTTGATTGGTTCTGGCGTGGTTGGTTCTACACCACAGATCACGTTGATATCTCGCTAGACAAGGTTTATCAACTTCGTTTAGATACCAAAAACCCTGATATCGACTTTAATCGTTTACGTGATATCGAAGCTGACAAGCCAATGCCGTTATTCGTAAAACGTAATAAAGAAGAAGGTAAAAAACTGTGGGTTGAAGAAAACCCAGATGTAACTGACTTCTACGACGAAAACGACCGTTTCACAGTAACTAACAAAGAGCGTAACGCGTATAACAAATTCCTTAAAGGATTAGAGCCTTGGGAGCGTAAAACGTTTGAGCGTGCAATCAAAGAAGATAAAAACTACTACGTACTTGAGTTCTCAAACTTAGGTGGTTTAGTCATGCCTATCTTATTAGAGCTTACTTATGAAGATGGTACGAAAGAAGAGCAGTACATTCCGGCTGAAATCTGGCGTCGTAACCACAAGCATGTACAAAAGCTAATTGTTACAGAAAAAGGTAAAAACCTAGTGTCTGTTACAGTGGACCCTCGCTGGGAAACAGCGGATGTTGATGTAGAAAACAATAACTACCCTCGTCGTATTATTCCATCACGTATTGAAGTGTACAAACGTGAGAAGAGTAAAGCGAAAGTCAGCCGCGATATCATGCAAGATATTAAAACTGAGCTGAAAAAAGACGACGAAAATGATGCCCAGGAGCAACAATAATGCGCTTTATAGCCATTATTTTTGCTTTATTACTGAGTGCGCCAACCATGGCGCACCAGTTAAAAGCGTCTGTGACTACCGTGTTATTTAACAAACGCACCAACAATATTGAGCTGATGCATCGTTTTTATTTACATGATACAGAGCACGCCGTTGAATATTTGTTTGACGGCAATGCTGATATTTTATCAAATAAAGAAGATCAGAAGCGTTTTGCAGATTATGTTGAGTCACATATTGCTCTACAAACTTTAGATGGCAAGCCGCTTGAGCTTAAAGATGTGGGTGCGCAAGTTGATGGTAAATTCTTTTGGGTTTACCAAGAAGTCATGATCCCTGAGGGAATTCATGGTATTCGAATGAGCAACGGAGCACTTCGCGACCTATGGCCAACACAAGTGAATATGGTAAATATTGAGGGTAAAGGTAAGGTAAAAACGCTGACCTTTAGCCAAGATGATACTTGGCTTGAGGCTAGATTTGAGCCGGTCAATCCAGAGTAATAGCAGTCCTAAAGGATTAAAAAAGTTACTTTTTTAATCCTTTGATCCTTTAATAAACCCATTTCGTAAACTATCTTATTAATGGGCATCAACATTTTCCCACTTCTCATATACAGGGATTTATATGACTATCCATGACAACAATATCCGTGGCGTAATTTTTGACTTAGATGGTACTTTGGTTTCATCGGAGTTGGATTTTTCACTGATCAAAGCACAGGTAGGCTGTCCGCTTGATAATGACTTACTTGCTTACATTGCTTCGTTACCTTCGCCTTACATGCGTGAAGAAGCGATGAATATTGTTCATCAGCATGAACTTATTGATGCGCAGCATGCGCATTTATTGCCAGGCGTTGCTGAGGCAATTAAGAGGCTGAAAGAAAATAACATCCCGATGGCGATTGTGACTCGCAACTACGACCGTGCAGCTGCCATTAAATTAAAGAATAACCCCTTACCAATAGAAACCGTGTTGACTCGCTCTGATGCGCCTGCTAAGCCTGATCCAAGTGCTTTAAATGCGATTGCGACATTATGGGAGCTTGATCAGTCTGAGTTACTATATGTTGGCGATTACTTATTTGATATTCAGGCTGCGCATAATGCCAATATGCGTGCTTGCTTGTACGCACCAGATGAAATTCCTGAGTATGCGAATCAGGCCGATTATGTAATGCATCATTTTTCAGAACTACCTACTTTGGTTGACTCATTCCAAGAAAATAAGGTGTTATGTTAAATAGCCTTGTTTTTTATTTTTCCTGAGATTTATTGTTAGTTTTTTATTTTTCTAAATGTCCTAGTACTAGCCCAAGCCGTCATGAGTTGCTAAAATATCGGCAATTATCAAATGTATTCATAGAGGCATAAGATGGGCAGAGCATTTGAAGTCCGCAAAAACGCCATGGCTAAAACAGCCAATGCAAAAACTAAAGTAAATTCTAAGTACGGAAAAGAAATCTACGTTGTTGCTAAAAATGGCGAACCAGATCCAGAAGTTAACCAAGCGCTAAAACGTATTATTGAGCGTGCAAAAAAAGACCAAGTTCCAGCACACGTAATCGATAATGCAATCAAAAAAGCAGCCGGTGGAGCAGGGGAAGACTATTCTCCAGCACGTTACGAAGGCTATGGCCCTGGTAACTGTATGGTAATTGTAGACTGTTTAACTGATAACCCTAACCGTACTATCAAAGATGTACGTTTACCGTTTACAAAAACAGATTCAAAAATTGGTACACCGGGCTGTGTAGCGCATATGTTCGATCACTTAGCTGTTTTAGGCTTTGAAGGTGATGACGACGAAGTTGTACTTGAAGCGCTAATGATGGCTGATGTAGACGTAACGGATGTAGAAGTAGAAGATGGCAAAGTGTCAGTTTTCGCTCCACATACAGAGTACTACAAAGCAAAAACAGCCCTTGAAGAAGCATTTGAAGGTATTAACTTTGAAGTAGACGAAATTACGTTTGTTCCACAAGTTCATACTGACATCACTGATCCAGATGATATCGCAAACTTTGAAAAGTTTATTTCTATGCTTGATGACTGTGATGACGTGCAAAACGTTTATCACAATGCGATTGTCAAAAACTAATTTTTAAAAAATTAGTACGTATTAGTACGTAAAAAGGGGCATTTGGTAACAAATGCCCCTTTTTTAATAGATTTTCATTATACCGTGAATGGTGGCTATTCACTGTCGTTATGAGTTCAGTTGATATTAGTCAAAAAAAAGCAGCCCTAGGGCTGCAATGAACGACACATGAAACTCGAAGGGGAGTTGTGTAGTGGCTAATTTAACGATTTATACTTTATACGGAACGCATGCAATAATGGTTCAGTATAGCCACTAGGTTGTTTAACTCCCTCTAATACAAGGGCTAAAGCTGCTTGATAAGCAACACTTTGTGCTAAAGTTTCGGCTGAATCAGCCATATTATTGTAGGCCGGATCACCTTCATTTTGACCATCAACAACTTTCGCCATACGTGCCATGGTTTTTCTAATTTGCTCTTCAGAACAAACGCCATGATACAGCCAGTTGGCCATATGCTGGCTTGAAATACGCAGTGTGGCACGGTCTTCCATTAAACCGACATGGTTGATGTCTGGTACTTTTGAGCAACCAATACCTTGGTCAATCCAACGCACAACATAACCTAAAATACCCTGAGCGTTGTTATCAAGTTCGGCTTGAATATCTTCTTTGCTTAAGCTGCTGGCATCTTTCATAAGCGGCGGAGTGAGTAAGCTGGTAAGGCTTGCTTCTTTGCGGTCCATAAGCGCTCTTTGGCAGGCAAATACATCAATATCATGATAATGCATGGCATGCAGTGTTGCAGCAGTAGGAGAGGGCACCCAAGCGGTATTTGCCCCACTTTTCGGGTGACCACTTTTTTGTTCCATCATTAACGCCATTTTATCTGGCATTGGCCACATACCCTTACCAATCTGTGCTTTACCACTAAGGCCAGTTGCAAGACCAATATCTACGTTGCGATCTTCGTATGCGCTGATCCAAGGTTCAAGCTTAATAGCGCCTTTTGGCAGTACTACACCTGCTTGCATTGAAGTATGAATTTCGTCACCAGTGCGGTCTAAGAAGCCGGTATTGATGAATACAACACGCTTTTTAGCTTCGAAAATACAGGCTTTTAAGTTAGCTGAAGTACGACGCTCTTCATCCATAATACCCATTTTAATGGTGTTTGCAGGCAAGCCTAACAGCTGCTCAACGCGGGTAAACAGGGTATTAGTGAAGGCAACTTCTTCTGGACCATGCATTTTTGGCTTAACAATATTAATACTCTTAGCCGTTGAATTTTTAAGGCTACCTGTAGCTTTTAAGTCATGAAGTGCAGCGGTGCTAGTGATAATGGCATCCATAATGCCTTCAAACACGTCATTGCCCTCACTATCTTGGATAGCTGGATTAGTCATTAAGTGGCCAACATTACGTACAAACATCATGCTACGACCTTTTAGCGTGATTGTTTCGCCATTTACACCTTGATATTGGCGATCTTCTGCTAAACGGCGTTCAATGGTTTTACCTTCTTTGTTAAATGCTTCTACTAGGTTTCCTTGCATTAAACCAAGCCAGTTTTGATAGACGTTTACTTTGTCTTCGGCATCAACGGCAGCAACGGAATCTTCACAGTCCATAATCGTTGTAAGGGCTGCTTCTAGTAGTACATCTTTAAGGCCTGCTTTATCTGCTTGGCCTATTGGGTGATGATGGTCTATTTGTAGCTCAATATGTAAGCCATTATTTTTCAATAAGATAGCGCTTGGATTTTGCGCTTCACCTTGGTAACCAATAAGTTGTTCAGGGTTTGCTAGGCGAACCTGACTACTATCACGTAATGTGATTAAAAGCTCATTATTAACCACTGCATAGCTGGTGCTTTCGATGTGTGAGCCGTTTGCTAAAGGCAGTGCTTTATCAAGGAACTGGCGGGCATAAGCCATGACTTTAAAGCCACGCACAGGGTTGTATGTAGAGCCTTTCTCAGCGCCGTCGTCTTCACTTAATACATCTGTGCCGTATAGCGCATCATACAGTGAGCCCCAGCGCGCATTTGCGGCGTTTAAGGCAAAGCGTGCATTACTCACTGGCACAACAAGCTGTGGCCCAGCTGTGTTTGCGATTTCAGGCTCTACTTGCTCTGTTTCTATGCTGAAACTAGCTGGCTCAGGAACAAGGTAGCCAATGTCTTCAAGGAATGCTTGATAGTTAGCAGCATCCCATACCGGCTGCTGCTTATGGTAGTCATCAATCTTTGCTTGTAGTTGTTCGCGTTTTTCTAAAAGCGCACGATTGATAGGTGTTAGTTCATTGACGATATCAGCAAAACCTTGCCAAAAAGTGTCTGTGCTAATGCCTGTTCCTGGTAAAAGTTGCTGTTCAACAAACTGTGCAAGTTGTTGATCAACGCTTAAACCGTTAAGTGAGAGAGTGGTCATAATAATGTCCTTTAAACGAGCTTAAATTGATCATTCATGGCTCAACCATATCGTAAAAAAGGCTAATAAGCAGGTTATTTGCCATTCACTAAAAATATAGTGGCAATAACAACTATAAATTTACTAAATCCAAAAAATCCGCCTAATGTTGAATTAAGCGCTACGAAGCAAACGCCAAGTAGCCACTCTCACTAACAAAAAATAGATAACCCGTTCGAAGGATTTTTATTATGACAACATATCAACGCGAAACCGATAACTTAGCTACTTTATGTCAATCACAAGGCAAAACGTGGCAGTCAATCAACCCAGAATACGCAAGCCGTATGCGTTTACAAAACCGTTTTCGTACGGGTCTAGACATTGCTCAATATACTGCAGACATTATGCGTGCAGATATGGCAGCTTATGATGCTGACCACAGCCAATACACACAATCATTAGGTTGTTGGCATGGTTTTACTGCACAGCAAATGATGATGGCAATTAAACGTCATAATAAAACAACTAAACGCAGCTATGTATACCTAAGTGGCTGGATGGTTGCGGCACTTCGCTCTGAGTTTGGTCCATTACCTGACCAAAGTATGCATGAAAAAACGTCTGTTCCAGCGCTAATCGAAGAAATCTACACTTTCTTAAAGCAAGCTGATGCACGTGAGCTTGACCACCTTTACAAAGACCTAGACGAAGCGAAAGCAAACGGCGGTGACGTTCAAGCAGTGCTAAATAAAATCGATAACTTCGAAAGCCATGTTGTGCCAATTATTGCTGATATCGATGCGGGTTTCGGTAACGAAGAAGCAACTTACCTACTTGCTAAAAAGATGATTGAAGCGGGTGCATGTGCTATCCAAATCGAGAACCAAGTATCTGACGCAAAACAATGTGGTCACCAAGCTGGTAAAGTAACTGTACCGCATGAAGATTTCCTAGCAAAAATTAACGCGGTTCGTTACGCATTCTTAGAGCTTGGCATTGATAACGGTATTATCGTTGCTCGTACTGACTCATTAGGTGCAAGCCTTACTCAAAAAGTGCCAGTATCTAAAACTCCTGGCGACCTTGCTAGCCAATACACGTCGTTCCTTGAAACAACACTAGTAAACAGTGTGGATGACTTAAACGAAGGCGACACTGTAATGAAGCTGAATGGTCAGCTTTGCAAACCAACACGTTTAGATAATGGTTTATACCAGTTCCGTGAAGGCACAGAGAAAGACCGCGTAGTTCTAGACTGTGTAACTAGCTTACAATCAGGCGCAGACTTACTGTGGATTGAAACAGAAAAGCCAAACGTTAAACAAATCGCTGAGCTTGTAAACCGCGTTAAAGAGCAAGTACCCAATGCTAAGCTGGTATACAACAACTCACCGTCGTTCAACTGGACACTTAAATTCCGTGAGCAAGTATATGCTGAGTGGCAAGAGCAAGGTAAAGACTTATCAGCTTACCCAAGCATCGATGACAATAAGGCATTAATGGCGCCAGAAATGGATGACACAGAGCTTGCAGCGGCAGCAGACGTACTTGTGCAAAACTTCCAAAAAGATGGTGCACGTGAAGCGGGTATCTTCCATCACCTAATCACGCTACCAACTTACCATACTGCGGCGCTAAGCACTGATATTCTATCAGAAGGCTATTTCGGCGACCTAGGCATGCTAGCGTATGTTCGCGACGTACAACGTCAAGAAATCCGCCGTGAGCAAGCATCAGTGAAACACCAAGACCTAGCAGGTTCAAACATTGGTGATACTCATAAAGAGTACTTCTCTGGTGAAAATGCGCTTAAAGCCGGTGGTGAAGCAAATACCATGAACCAGTTCTAACCAAGTTGTAATGTAGTTTCTTTTATAGCTATTCAATAATGTTGTTAGGGGCCTTCGGGCCCTTTTTCGCTTTTTAGCTATCAGCTTTCAGCCGTCAGCCATCAGACTCGCATCTCTCACCTCGCATCTCGAACCTCGAACCTCGCACCTCGTATCTCGCACCTCGTATCTCGCACCTCGTATCTCGTATCTCGTATCTCGTAGTTCGGATCACTCTTTAACCAAGTCTTGGATCAGCCATTTACTAGCTTTATAAAAATACAGATCACGCATTTACCAGCCTAAGAATTTTAGATCAGGATTTAACTACCTCCGCCGTATAAGCCTTAATTTAGGGCCTATTGCCTAATTACAGCCTCTAGAATGGTTTAAATTGGCTCATATAAACGGCAATTTAATGTTGTTTTGTAGAATCTAGCGATTTACAAACCGATTTTTTATTAACTCACTCAAGCCATAAACCGATTTTTTACCAACTCAACACCCTTACAAACCAAAATTTTACTAACTGAAGCTAGGTTTCTAGCGGCACAAACCGATTTTTTACTAACTCAAGTTACTGATTTTGGCTATAAACCGATTTTTTACTAACTGCTTTTGGATTAATGTCCGATATTTGAGAAATGTATGTAAGGAGTTACTCATATTTTGACTGTAAAGGGGGTTTACAGAAAAGAGAGCTGTCAGCTTTCAGCCGTCAGCTATCAGATTGAAATTCAAAAGTTAGAAAATAGCAGCGGGTTTATCCCGCGTTATGGTTTATATATGGCGCGGCATAAAGCCGCACCTAAACTATTGCTCGCAACCCGCAACTACTTACTATGTTTATCAAACCACCATTGAATATAGCCGACTTTGGTCATCAGGTTTGATGGGCGCGCGGTAATACCATGTGAGGCATTAGGAATACGCACCATCGCTGTATCAACACCTTGTAGCTTTAACGCTTGGTAAAATTGCTCGGTTTCAGAAATCGGCGTGCGATAGTCTGATTCACCAGTTAACAGCATAGTGGGTGTTTTTACATTGCCCACATAGCTAATTGGAGAGCGCTTCATATAATGCTCAATATTGTCCCATGGTTTACCTGGGAACCAATAGTCAGCAAAGAAAGGGTAGAAATCAGCAGTTAGTACAAAGCTGATCCAATTGATAACAGGTTTAGCAACAACAGCGGCTGCAAAGCGGTCTGTATGACCCACAATCCATGCAGTTAAAACACCGCCACCTGAACCGCCGGTGACAAACAACTTACTCTCATCAATAAAGCCCTTATTGATGACAGCATCAACACCTGTCATTAAGTCATCAAAGTCATTACTTGGGTAGTTATGATGAATTGTTTGCGCAAACTCTTTACCGTATGAGTCACTGCCGCGCGGGTTCATATATAGCACAACATTACCTTTGGCTGCGTATAATTGAACTTCAGGACTAAAATGAGGGCCGTAGTTTGCAACAGGACCGCCGTGGATTTCTAAAACAAGTGGGTACTTTTTGTTTTTATCAAAACCCGGTGGGTAAGCAATCCAACCTTGAATGGCCAAACCGTCGTGGCTTGATTTAACCCAAATTTCTTCAACCTTAGCCAGCTCTTTGTCGCCCAGCGCATCTTCGTTTAATTGTGTTAAACGTGCGGTTTTACCACGCTTAATTAATGCTACATCTGCTGGACGCTGGGTATCTGCAAGTGTGAATGCAACTTCACCATCTTCGCTCACATCAAAGTCACCACCTGAATATGGGCGACCAAAGGCGACACTACCAATCTCTGAGGTAATCACCTTATGTTTACCACTACGCGGCTGGTAAGCTAGATGAGTTTTACCTTCACTATCGTAGCTAAAATAAAGACCTCTGCCGCTATCATCCCATTTAATGCTTTCGACACTACGGTCTAAATCAGCAGTGAGTACTGAGGTTTTACCTGATTTTAAATCAAGTAAATAAATGTCGTTATTTTCATAGTTAGTTTTTTTGTCGTCGTAGCCTGTGTATGCAAGGTAACGACCATTTGGCGAGACTTTAGGGCGTGAATCTGGGCCTTTACGGTCTGTTATTTGGGTAATTGAACGATCCGCTAAGCTAAGTTTATAGATTTCAGATTCAGTTGGGTGTAATTCATTGTCTTCATAGCGATTAGCCGAAAAATAAAACGCATCGCCTTGTTCGTTAAAGCTAATAGCACCACCATGATCAAAATCACCAGAACTCAATTGACGTGCATTGCCGCCCGTTGCACTGATGATAAAAAAGTGACGATAACCTTTTTCAGAGTAGCCACCGCCATCGGCACGGTAATAGGTATCGTCAATATATTTAGCTGGCTCTGCCCACTTAGCGCCTTCTGGCTTACCCGGTAAAGACACTGGGCTTGCTGATTTTGCTGGCACAAACTGGCTAAACACCAATTGTTTGCCATCTGGTGTCCAAGTTAATCCGCCAGGGCTTTGCGTTAGGTTACTAATTTTTGCTACGTTACCGGTTTTTAACCATTTTACATAGATTTGGCTGCTACCATCTCGGGTAGAAATAAACGCTAAACGAGTTTCATCTGGTGACAACACCGGAGAGTAATCCATATGCACGCCAGACGTTAGCGGTAGCATGGTTTTACCATCTGGGTTTACTGACCAAATATTACTGACTTTACGGTCGCTTTTGATATCCATGCGATTACGCACAAAGTAAATTGTATCGCCATTTTTTGTCATTTCTATTTGGTTGGCGTATTCAAGATCAAAAACATTTTCAAGTTGAAAGGTATTGCTAGCTCCTGCATGGCTGTAAAAGCTGGCTGCTGCAAGCAGTGCTAAAGACGTTTTAAACTTCATTTTATTTCCTTGTTAGTGAGCAGAAATTAGGGCGTGTTAACCTGTTATAAAGTAACAACCATCAGAAATATAGTCCATTGCGATGAATGGAGAAATCAATAGACAGATGGTCATTTCCCTTTTATGTTGAGTACAGACACTTTTAAACGTAAGGAGCACACAATGATAGGTTACACCATGTTAGGCACTAACAACCTAGCTAAAGCAGTAAAGTATTACGATGAATTGTTCGCCACTTTAAACGCCGAGCGCTTTTTAGAAACTGACCGCTTTGTCGCATGGAGCACAGGTCAAGATAAGCCCGGTTTTGCGGTTACCAAACCTTATAACGATGAAAAAGCCACAGTAGGTAACGGCACTATGATTGCTCTGGCAGTCGAAACCCCAGCCCAAGTAGATGCCTTTTATAAAAAAGCCATAGAACTAGGTGGCACAGACGAAGGCGCCCCCGGTCCACGTGAAATGCCCGGCTTTTATGCGGGATACTTTAGAGACTTAGACGGTAACAAACTTAATGTGTTTTGTTTTACGCATGGGTGAGGGGAGTGAGCGAGGGAAAGTGAGCTGTAAGCTTTCAGCCGTCAGCTATCAGATTGAAAGTTAACAGGCGCTAGGCTCTAGGAAACAGGGCCTAGCTTATGTAGCTTTATGCCGCGTAACTCTTAACTCTTCTTTGCGCTATGCTCACATGGCACGCCAGTAACATCGCATACCTACCGGCTCTTCGCGCGAAATAAATTTCACGCCTACAAGAAAATTGTAGGGTAATCTTAAGCTGTGATTAGGAAGTTGTTGTTCGGCGCTAAAGCACCTCCTACCTCACATCTCGGTCCTCGCATTTCGCACCTCGAATCTCATACTTCGCATCTCGAATCTCGTACTTCGCACCTTAAAAACACACATCACAATACGGTTGTATTTATTTTAGGAAATAGTTGTCTTTTTCACTATTTATTGGTGAAAATATCAACTATGCTTTTGTGTGAATAATCCATTTTATTGATTTATATGAGGTTACATTGTTGGTTCGATAATTGCTCCAGTCTTTTTACCAACACTTTTAAAGGAAATAAAAATGAAAAATACGCTAACGCTTACCCTTCTTGCTGTACTGCTTTTAGTTCTGTATTCACAGTTCACAGAATTAGCCTATAAATTTGGTTTTGCTGAGCTCAAACTAAATGCGGTTTTGGAAAACAGTGAACATATGAAAGTAAAGTGTGATGCATACTCACTAGGCTTTTTTGATGAAATAAAACTTCAAAATAAATTTCAAAAATGCATCAATGATTATGAAGCCAAAGGCTACGAAATCGTGAGCAGAACAGACCAATAATTGTTTTGAGTAAGCGCCATGCTCGCATGGCGCGCCGCTGCACCGCACAACTGCCAGCGCTTCGCGCGAAATAAATTTCACGCCTACAAAAACTGATGGCTGACGGCTGAAAGCTGACAGCTAGTTCCCCTACCAACTTCCGCTTATTTTCATTACACTGCGCCAATACAAAAATAATTATAAAATTGAGAATAATCATGACGTCGAAACTGTTTAAACCTCTGTGCTGTGTATTTGCACTGAGCCTTTTGGGCTGTGGTGGAGGTGAGGTGTTTACTGCCCCTGCTAGTAGTGAGTTTGCCCATGGCAATGAGCTACTAAGTGCTACGGCACTAACCGAGGATGCTAGTCACGCGTTAGTGGCAACCCAATCTGAGGTGTGCGTTTGGGATAATCAGTTAAAAGCGCGTCTATACGATTGTATAACAGGGCAGGGCGCTGAACATGTTGAGCTTGTGGGCTTTAGTGCTAACAAATCTCGTTTTTTCATTTCAAATCGATTATCGGTGATTTTATACGATACTCGCACTGGGCGTAGTATTGGTACTTGGCTCACCGGGCAAGAAATCGCAAGAGACATCGCTATTTCAGCCGTAGGCGATACGTTGGTTATCGCTTATCGTAGCGGCAAGGCTGAGGTAATAAATACTCGCACAGGTGATACTAAGCGTTTTGATATTCATCGCTTAGATATTAATAGCGTGGCGTTATCGGCTGATGGGCAGTGGGCGTTTACCGGCTCAAGCGACAAGTACGTTAAGCTTTGGTCAACAAGTGATGGCAGCACTCGCTTTGAAGAGCGTTTAGCGACTAGAGTGAATCACGTTTCTTTAAATAAAACAGCAAGCTTGGGCTTTGCAATTGACTCGGTTGATGATCGTGTATTCTTTGATTTAGCCAATAAAAAAGAGTTATCAGAAGTGGCCTCATACTCTAACTTTATTGAGTTCACCGCATCGCAATTTATTAATCGAGATAAATGGCTATTAACTGGGTCGCCAAAAATGAAGATGCGTTTATATCGCGTTGCAGATGGTGAACTAATCGCTGAGTACGAAGCTAAACAACAGCGCCAGCGAACGTCAGTACTGAGTGTGGCTTACGATGGTAAGCAGCTATATTCAGAAACCAGTGACGGCCTATTGCAAGCTTGGCCTTATAAAGCAAATAAAAGCTAAAACAAAAACGCCTACTTGCAGTAGGCGTTTGTTTTTGAGTCCGATTAAATTAGTAATCAAACTTATGCTTGGTAAACAAGCTTTGCACTTGTTGCCAAACTGCACCAGGCTTACCATCGCCAACTAACTTGCCATTTACTTTTACAACTGGGCCAACTTCTTTAGTGGCGCTAGTGATCCATACTTCGTCGGCATCAAGTAACTCGTTTTTACTAATAATGCGCTCTTGCACTTTAAAGTTACTGTAACTGTGAAGAATATTGAGGATTAACCAGCGGGTGATCCCCGGTAAAATTTGGTTATCAAGTGGTGGCGTACTGATCACAGCATCTTTAACAATAAACACGTTACTTGAACTAGCTTCGGTTATTTCTTCTAAGCGGTTAAAAAGAATGGTTTCTTTGTTGCCCGCTGCTGCACCGTGCTGGTAATGGATCACATTGCCAAGCAGTGCCGTTGATTTAATATGGCAACGTTGCCAGCGACGGTCTTGCTCAAGTGATACGGTGTAAGTTGTTGCATTGTCGATATCGCTTTTTGGCTCTGCCGGAATTTCAAAAGCAAATGCAAATACGGTCGGGGTAATATTAGTTGGGTAGCCGTGGGCTCGTTTAGTGTCGGCGCCGCGGCTAACGTGCAAATAAATCCCTAGATTATCACCTTGGTTTTTCTCGCATAAATCATTACAGATTTTACGCCACGTATCGGCACTGTAATCGAGCTTAATTTCAAGTTCGTTTAAACCGTTATTCATACGCTCAATATGTGCGCCAAAGCCAAGCATTTTGCCTTGGTATAATGGGATCACTTCATAGATGCCATCGCCAAATAAGAAGCCGCGATCCATGGGTGAAATCTTTGCTTCATCAGCGCCAAGGTATTCACCGTTTAGGTATACCGTGCCCATTGTTAAACCTCATTCTCTGTCGTAAAGCCGCCAATTTGGCGAAGCCGAGTTATTAATTGTTGACCATGCATTGCATGCAGGCCGTCTTCGGTGAGCTCATTTTTATGGGTGACGCCATCGACACTACCGCGCTCACTTAGGTAATGTAAAATGTTGAGTGGCTCAATATCAGCCAACAAATCAGTGTTATGCCAGCGACTTAAAAAGGCAATGAGCCCGTATGCTGCCCAGTTAGATACATCGGCGAGTAACAGCTCATCACAGGTTGTTAAACAAGGAGTGATGTTTAGCGCTTGCATATGCTGTGCAAGGTTACCCATGCCTATTTCGTTACCGCCATCACCAATTGCTATGGTGGGGCAAGGTGCTTCTGTCACAAAAAAATCAAAGCAGCCGCAATGCTCCGAAATATCAATACCGCGCATATTATAATAACGCTGATGCTCGTTAAGCCCCGGGCGTTCTATTGATAAAACACACTCAGGTTTTAGCTGCGCAAGGGCTTTAATGCTAAAAGTGTGTGCATTATCAATGCTATTTATAGGTAGCTCAAAACAGTTAAAGTCATTTTTCAGGGCACTGTAAAGGGGGTTGCCAGTAACCAAAATAGGCTGTTTACCAAGCTTTTCGAGTACCTTGTAAAGTGCAATTGCACCAACCGGACCATCAGTCTCGAAGGTATTGTTGACCGCAAAGCCCGTACCTATCAACACAGTACCTTGTGCTTTATAAAGGTATTTTGCTGCGCGTAAATACGTACCCGTTAGTTGTTTTGCGTATAAATGCAGCATACCACGTGGGTTTTGTTCAACCATCATGGTTTCAATGTGTTGGCTGAGCGCAGCGTCGCTTAGGCTTGCTGACATAGTGCTTTGATCTCTTGAATGAGTGCAATACCCGCTTCATTATCGCCATGTACACACAGGCTATCGGCATTAAGTGCCAGCTGCTGACCACTTCGCGTTGTAACTGTGCCATGTGCAACTAACTGTTTAACTTGCGCCATTAGCGCCGCTTTGTCGTGTAAGCTGCCCGCTAAAGAACGTGCAACAAGCTTACCTTCGTCTGTGTATTGACGGTCGGCAAACGCTTCTAAAATGAGTTCTAGTTGAAGCTCGTTTGATTGTACTTTGTGTTTGGCAGCTTGGTTGGTAGCTAAAATCATTAATTTTAATGGCTTTGCATAACTTGCCACTGCGCGCATAACGATATTCAGCGTTTGCTCGTCACTCATCATGTCGTTATACAGTGCGCCATGTGGCTTAACGTATTCGAGCGTTAAACCATGTACTGCAGCCATACCATCAATTGCAGCAATTTGATAATGCAGGCAATTGGTCAGCTCTTTTTCGCTCATAGCCATTGAGCGGCGACCAAAGCCTTGTTTATCAGGGTAACTTGGGTGCGCGCCAACCATTACTTTGTGCTGCTTGGCGAGGGTTAGGGTGTTTGCCATCACATCGGCATCGCCAGCATGAAAGCCACAAGCAATATTTGCCATATCAATATGTGGCATAACTTGCTCATCTAAGCCCATTTTCCACATGCCATAGCTTTCACCAAGGTCGCAGTTTAATTTCATCGTCATTTATAACGCTGCCATTTTACTATTTGGAATATCAGTGATCAGCATGTGTCCTGGACTATGCGTGATACAAAAATCAGGAGCCGCGTTGGCAATCGCGACTTGTGGAGTAACACCACAGGCCCAAAATACGGGCACTTCGCCTTCTTTAATGGTCACCGCATCACCAAACTCAGGTTTGTTAATATCTTTAATGCCAATTGCAGCAGGGTCGCCAAAATGCACTGGCGCACCATGTACACTTGGAAAGCGGCTGCAAATTTGGATAGCGCGAATGGCATCGGCAGGTTTCATCGGGCGCATACTCACAACCATATTGGCGTGGAAAATTCCCGCACTCTGGCACGCCATATTAGTCACATACATAGGCACATTCTTTTGCTCGCTGATGTTTCTGATTTCAAGACCTGCGGCAATCAGCGCTTCTTCAAATGAGAACGAGCAACCAATTAAAAAGGTGACTAAATCGTCGCGCCAATGATTCGTAATATCGGTAACCTCTTCAACCATTTGGCCATGTTTGAAGACGCGGTAACGAGGTAAATCGCTACGAATATCAATGTCTTCACCAACACTTGGCATATCGGCAACGCCCGGTAAGCGACTAGAGGCAATAATTGGGCACGATTTTGGGTTTGCTTGACTAAACTGCAAAAAATCAAACGCGTACTGTTTGGGTAAAATGACTAAATTAGCCTGCACAAAGCCCGGTGCAAAGCCCGATGTATTACCACTGTAATCTCCTGCGCGAACCATTTTTCGTATAGCTGCGGGAGTGGTTAATGATGCATTTTTTTGCATATACCGATCCTTACCAAATGCTTAACTGATAGTTTTACAATAACACTCAGTTCAGATCATTAATAGTAACGGGTAGCTGTCCTTTTGCAGGAGCTTTTCCTAGTAATACTTTTGCCAGTGCTGTGAAAGCTGGCCCTGCAATTTTCTCATCAGTATCTACATCAATATTGTAAGCATAAGTAGCAAGTACAGCGTCGCTAAATTTCCCGAATTGGGCAATATCGTAAGGGGCACGTAAGCTTACAAATATAGTCTTCTTATGGGCTAATTTTGCTTGTTTTAGCAATGACTCTAATGCCGCAGATTGGTCGGCTTTAGCAATTGCAAACTCCGGGTTGTCAGCTAAGTCATCCATCCCACCGACTTCAACAGCACTTTGTTTTGGTGACGCATTGGCGGCAATGATTATATCCGATTCGTTAATTTCTTTTAATGTTGCAAGCGGCTCATAACCTTGCAAACTTGTGCAGCTAAAGCTGATTAACTTATCGGTGTTGTCAATTAACGCCTGCTGCAGAGCATAGCATTTACGGGTATCTGGCATAATAATATGCACTTTGCTGCCCGATTTAATGCTAAGCGGTAGAGTGCTTTTCTCGTTTTTCACTTCGGTGATAGCAGCTAATGCTAATTCGGCTTCTACTTTTCTATGGCTTTGATCACCGAGTAAAAGCTGCGCTTTTTTGATGGCTGCTTTGTCATCAAGCAACGAAGTGAGCTTAAACTTTTCTTTAAGTTTTAAAATGCGTGTAGCAGAAGCACTCATTTCGTTGGCATTTAACGTGCCGCGTTGTACTTCTTGTTCTAATCGCTCAATCAGGGCTTCAAGCACAGCTAAGTCTTTAGGGCTTCTGATTTCGATTGGCATCAGAGCAATATCAACACCCGCTGCAAAGGTATTTACGACCGCTTCAATTGGTTCAAAAAAGTGGCTGATCCCCGCCATATCAAGAGCATCTGTGATCACCACACCTTGATAACCAAGTTCGTCACGTAATAAGTCGGTGATGATTTTGCGCGACATCGTTGCAGGCTTGATCATGGTTTTGCCTTCTTTACTGACAAACGTGCTGTCGTCGAGGGCGGGGTATTGGATATGTGCAGTCATGATCATACCCGGTTGTTGGTTTTTAATAATTTCTTTAAAAGGTGGTAAGTCTTGCTGCCAAATGGTTTCTTTATCATGCATTACTTTTGGCAGACCTGTGTGGCTATCTACATTGGTATCGCCATGCCCCGGAAAGTGCTTTAACGATGAAATAACGCCGTTGTTTTCAAACCCAGCTACTTGGGCACCACCTAGTTTTGCAACCAATTGCGGATCTTCACCGTAAGAGCGCACGTTAATAACGGGGTTATCTGGGTTCATGTTTACATCAACCGTGGGTGCATAGTTAACATTAACACCCAGTGCCAATAGCTCGTCGGCAATAATGCGGGCAGACTCAGTTGCGAAGTGGGTACCATGTTCTTTATAGGTCGCGCCAATCGACATGTTACCGGTAAACGATGTACCTACATCACGAGGAATACGGGCAACTCGGCCGCCCTCTTGGTCTATCGAAATAAACAGCGGTAAGCCTAACTCTGACTTAGCGGCGGCTTTTTGTAGGTCATTGTTAAGTTTGATCACTTGCGGCACAGTATCGATATTTTCTGCAAATAAGATCACCCCACCAATGTTATGTTTAGTGATGATATTTGCTAAATCGGCCGGCAGTTCTGTCACCGGTGTACGGCATTTTTGCTCACCCGGGTCTTGCTCGCAGTAATAACGTAGGTCAAGCATGAGCTTTTGCCCTAACTGTTGTTTTAAAGTTAATGCAGACTCAGCAAATGATGATTGTAATGGCATGAAACATCCTAATCCGATAACCAGTGACGATAGTGCAAACTTATTTAACACAGCAAGCTCCAAAGCAAAACGCTTATTTAGTTTTTAGAATAAATTATTCTTGATGTTAATGGGTTTTTAAATATAAATACAGTATTTTTTTGCTACCCTAGCGGTTTTTGAGTCCGACTGCAAAAAGCTAAGTTAGATCACCAAATAGGGCTAATAAGCTTAAGTAACCAAACCTTTATACTGATGAAAAGTGTGGCAAGTTGATAATTTATCAATTTAATGGGTCGCTTTTTAGTACAATTTAAAGTAATAATATATTCCATAATCATCAGCGTAAATATGACAAGCCTGGGGGCGAGATGGCTTTAACTCGATTGCACGCATTTAAACAGCAAATTAAACCTTTTTTACCAGAGTCTGCATTAATAGAAGATTACTCGCGCCGTTATGCGTACGGGACTGACGCTAGCTTTTATCGATTAATCCCTGAGTTAATTGTATTAGTGAGCAATCAAAATCAAGCACGGCAAGTGATCATTACTGCCAACGAGCTACAGGTTCCCATTACTTTTCGCGCCGCTGGCACGAGTTTATCTGGGCAAGCAATTACCGATTCGGTATTAGTTTTATTGTGCGATAGTTGGAGCAAGTTTGAGATTATTGATGACGCCGAGGCAATCCGTTTACAACCGTCGATCATTGGTGCTCGAGTAAATCAAGTATTAGCCCCGTTTGGTAAAAAAATTGGCCCTGATCCTGCTTCAATTAATAGCTGCAAAATAGCCGGAATGGCGGCAAATAATTCATCGGGTATGTGTTGTGGGGTGGCGCAAAACAGCTACCACACAGTAAAAGATATGACCCTCATTTTTGCCGATGGCACTGTGCTAGATACGGCTGATAGCCAAAGCTGTAATGCCTTTTTACAAAGCCATAGTCTTTGGGTTGATGAGCTAATGAGCCTTGTTGATAGGGTAAAGCAAAACCCCGATTTGAGTGAGCGCATCGCCCATAAATACCGTTTAAAAAATACCACGGGTTATGGTTTAAATGCACTGCTGGATTTTTCTGATCCAATCGAAATCATTAAGCACTTAATTATCGGCTCTGAAGGCACCTTAGCTTTTATCGCCGATATCACTTACCACACAGTGGTTGAGCATAAGTACAAACACACAGGTTTCTTTATTTTTGATGACATTAGCAAGGTGTGTGAGCTGGTGCAAAGGCTGAGTGGAGTTGATGTTGCGGCCGTTGAGCTGCTAGATAAACGTGCCCTGATGTCGGTATCTGAGCATGCCATAATGCCAAAAGAAGTGGCCAGCTACCCTGAGCAGTCAGCGGCACTGTTAATCGAGTTAAGAGCTGAAAATGCACAGGCTCTCGATGTGCTCACTAAGGTCACCGAACAACTTCTTGCTGAGTTTAAGCAAAGCCAACTGGCAGCGATTGAGTTTTCAGCAGACAGCGCCCGTAATGCGGCACTTTGGAATATCCGCAAAGGCACCTTTCCTGCGGTTGGTGCAGTGCGCGAAACTGGCACTACTGTGATTATTGAAGATGTTGCCTTTGCTCTTGATAAATTAGCTGAGGGCGTAAATGCGCTGCATCAATTATTTATCAAATATGGTTATGATGAAGCCATTATTTTTGGGCATGCCCTTGCCGGAAATCTGCATTTTGTATTCACCCAAGCTTTCGATACACCAGAGCAAGTAAGCCGATACGAACAATTTATGGCTGATGTGGCGAACTTAGTGGCGGTTGAACTAAAAGGGTCATTAAAAGCTGAGCATGGTACTGGGCGTAACATGGCACCGTTTGTTGCCACCGAATGGGGAGACGATGGCTTTGCGGTGATGGTTGCGCTTAAAGCATTATTCGATAAACAAAATATTCTTAACCCTGGGGTTATTATAAATCACGACAAAAATGCTCACACTCAGCATTTAAAAGTCATGCCAAAAAGTGATGATATTATCGATACCTGTATTGAATGTGGTTTTTGCGAAGTTGTTTGCCCGTCAAAAGGGCTTAGCTTAACACCGAGGCAGCGTATTACTTTATGGCGACACCGCACCGAGTTACACAATCAATTGCTAACAACCGAAGATTTAGCAAGCAAGCAGAAGTTAAATCAAAAGCTCAGTGTTATCGAGGCCGACTTTAAATACTTAGGTATTGATTCATGCGCGGCAACGGGCCTTTGTGGCCTTAAATGCCCGGTGGGAATAAACACGGGCGAATTTATAAAATCGCTCAGAGCAGAGCAAGCCTCATCAAACAAAGTTGCGCGATCATTATCACGTTTTGCTAGCAAGCATTTTGCGGTTGTTGCTAAGGGTGCACGGTTTGGTTTAACTGTGATGCAGGTGCTCGAAAAAGCAATCGGCAGCAGTAAGCTAAGAAGCCTAAGCAAGCCTGCCAATAAGTTGCTTGGTACACCGCTTTATTACTCGGCATGGCCAAGAGCTGAGCAACCAATTAATAAGCAATTCAAGCAGCTCCAACAAACGAAAAAGTTGGTGTATATGCCAAGCTGCGCCAGCCGGATTTTTGCCCCCGATAAGTTTGCGGATGATAAGCGCCCACTGCTAGATGTTATCTATTCACTCGCAGCTAAAGCAGGCTATGAAGTGCTACTTCCGCAACAAGTAGATTCACTTTGTTGCGGTATGCCATTTGCTAGCCAAGGCTTTAATGAAGAGTCTAAAAATAAAAGTGAGCAGTTACTTACTGAGCTCGAGACGCTTTCAAATAATGGCCAATATCCCATTGTTTTTGATGCCAGCCCTTGTGCACTTACTACTTTTAATGCCGCGCAAAATACAGCACTCAAAATTTATGAAAGTGCTGACTTTGCAGCCCAGCATTTACTGCCTAATTTGCAGGTAACCCCCGTAAATGAGCCCGTGATGCTCCATGTTACTTGTAGTTCTAAGCGATTAGGTAAAGAGCAAAACCTAGTATCACTTGCCAAGGCATGTAGTAATGAGGTGATTATTCCAGCTGATATTGAGTGTTGTGGTTTTGCAGGTGATAAGGGCTTTAACTTGCCAGAACTCAATGGCAATGCGTTAAAAACCCTTAAACAACAAGTACCAAAAAATTGTAATCGCGGCGTGTCTAATAGCCGTAGTTGCGAAATTGGTTTAACTGAACACAGTGGCATTAGTTATCAATCAATTTTGTATCTACTCGATCAGCAAAGCCATGCAATAAAACAGGCTTAATTGCTAATTTGATGAGCCAGTTGCTGACTGGCTCATCTATTTTTTAAAGCTTACACTTTCCAAAAAATGCCTTTGCGGTAGCAGCCGTACATCACACCATAAGACACCATTAAAAACAGCAGTGAAAAGCTAAATGAAGCGAGGTGATCATTGCTGATCACTAATTGTATTAAGCCATAAATACTGCCTTTTAAACTGCTATCGCCGAGCGGGATCATAATTAATAGCCGTGCAAACACGCCCGCAAACATAAAAAATAATATCGCATTCGCACCAAATACAATAAACGGAGCGCCCCAACTACGCAGCTTATAAATATCTAAAATAGCACTGCACAGTGCATAGAAAATCGCTGCAAGCCCTGAGCTGAGTAGCACATAGCTCGGCGTCCATAAGGCTTTATTGATAGGTGTTATTGGTGCAATCGCATAGCCAGCAATAACGGCTAATGTGCCCAGTAAGATAAGTGTACGGGCTTGTTTTTTAAGGTCGGGTTGCTTAGTTAAATAAACCGCAGCCAATATGCCGCTTAGCGCACTTGCAATGGCAGGCAGTGTTGAGAACAGTCCTTCAGGGTCAAATGGCAGTGGCTTAGCATTGGCATAATACAGGTGATGACTACCAAGTACGGTATTGTCTATGAAGGCACTTAAGTTATTGCCATGTAACCATAAACCACTCACTACCTCGCCGTTTGGCAAGGTATACGGGATATAAAGCATGGCAGCGCCGTAAAACAATAAAAGAGTGATGCAAGTTATGGCTATTTTCTTAGGTGATAAATAAAGATAACAACACAGAGCTACTAAATAGACCAAACCGATACGTTGCAGCACGCCTAACACGCGCAGTTGCAATAACTTGTCATCAACCCAGCTAAAAGAAGGGTCTCGAAAGTTGTAATAAAACAAGGCTAAAAACCAACCGAGGGCAATGAGTTTAATGGTACGAATAACCCCTGCTTTTAGTATGTGTTGATCACTGATCCCTTTAGCACGCAAGCTATTTACTGATAGCGTGATAGACATGCCGACAATAAAAATAAAAAACGGAAAAATTAAATCGGTAGGTGTCCAACCATGCCAGTCAGCATGCTTTAAAGGCCAATACATCGCTCCCCAGCTGCCAGGGTTATTCACTAATATCATTGCGGTAATAGTCAAACCGCGCATTACATCTAACGCCATCAGGCGATGTGAAGGGAGTTTATTGATGATCGCAGAACTATGTTTAAACATGAAAAATTTCTATATTTTTTCTTTATTGTAATAAATTATTCCTTTTGGGCAAGTTTATTTGTCAATATAAATTTTGATTTTATTGCATCATCATTGAGCTAAATCAAATTATGACGAAAGTTTTATAGAGGCTGTAGTGATAAATTGCTAGTATAAATGTATTAGATGTACCCGATATGGACATTGGGCTTTGATGTGAGAATTACAGTGCTTAATGGTCTTAAGGCAGGTTTAAATCTGCGCCGCTTAATTTTATTATTAGCGTTTTCGGCAACGCTAATCACCTTTCTAAACAGTTATTACTCGAGCTATCAAGTTCAAAAGCAACAACTAATAGATAAAACGCTTGAAAATCACAAAGCTTACGCAGCTAAACTGGTATCGGCCACCGATAATTTTTTATTGGCGGCGCAGCAGCAACTGGCTTATGTAGGTAAAATTCTTGAAAATGACTTTAATAATCAAGGGTTGATAAATGCTGAAGCAGAACGATTGAGATTACAAACTAACAGTTTTAACTCGACCATTATTGTTAATAAACAAGGCGATATCTTAGGGGTATCACCGCAATCCTTAAAACTTAAAAATCGCAAAGTTGATAGTTTTGGGACTAAAGCTGCGCTTTCTTATCGAACCCCGATGATCAGCGAACCGTATATTTCGATGGCGGGAAATTTGCTGATTTTTATTTCTCAGCCTTTATTTGATAAGCAAGGTGAATTCATTGGCTATGTCGGCGGTACATTATATTTGAAGCGCACAAGCATTCTAAACCAGCTTTTACAAGTTCACTATTATCGCGATGGTTCATATTTATATGTTGTTGATGAGAATCATCGCTTGCTTTATCACCCTGATACAAAAAGGATAGGGGAGCAAGTTTTTGAAAACCCTGTGATCAAGGCTGTTTTGAAAGGGCAAGCCGGAACTGAACTATTAAGTAATAGCAAAGGGGTTGAAATGTTGGCTGGCTTTGCTCCCTTAACCGTTGCTCCTTGGGGAGTCATTGCACAACGACCCCTTGAAGACACATTAGCACCGCTTGATAATTTAATGTGGCAAGTCTTCATAAAAACGGCGCCTGTGGGTGTCATCACTTTAATATTAATTTGGGTATTAGCTAGAAAAATAGCGAGCCCATTGAGGCAACTTGCTGAAACCGCAAATACGTTGGATAGGCCAACCACAACACGCGAGTTAATGCTAATTCGTTCATGGTATTTTGAAAGTAATGAGCTTAGAAAAGCAATGTTAAAGGGAGTTGGTTTATTACACAGTAAAATTGGTTTGTTACGTCAAGAAGCACAGACAGACTCACTAACAGGGTTACACAACCGTAGAAGCTTTGATGCGCAGTTAAGTCATTTTATTGCACAGCGCTGCCCGTTTGCAGTTTTGGCAATCGATATTGATCACTTTAAGCGGGTAAACGACGAATTTGGGCATGATATTGGTGATGTGGTATTGCAGTCGCTTGCTAAAATTTTGTTAGATGTAACTCGTGATAGCGACGTTGTTGCTCGTACTGGTGGAGAAGAATTTATTGTGATCATGCCAAGAGTTGAGGTCAAACGGGCGTATCAGCTTGCAGAACGCTTGCGGATGCGGATATCTGAAAGCTACATTGACCCTGTTGGCTGCATTAATGTATCTATTGGTATATCTGGTTGGCCGATTGAGCAACTGAACATTGATGAAGTACTTAAGCTCGCTGACCAAGCCTTATATCAGGCTAAAAAAACGGGCCGCAATCGTTCTGTAGTTAATGCAAGTTATGGGCAAGATTTCGCAACTATTTCTGAGTCTCCAATCTTGGAATAAGTTATTTAATGTGCAATAGTGAACGTTATTAAGTTATTTATGGAAAACCAAAATGGCATTCACTTTTTTGACTCGTTTAACTAAATCCATTTCCTTGTTAAGTATTGCTGTTATTTTAACAGGCAATGTTTATGCAGACTCAAGCGATGATAAACGTAGCGAATTTGTGGATGTTGGTGCTTTGCTACCTAATGCTGTGTTAGATATTCGTTATTTTGGCCATCACAACTTTGTTGGCAAACCAGTTGATGGTTACAACGCGCCAAAATGTTTATTGCACAACAGTGCTGCTACAGCCCTTAAAAAAGTGCAAGTAGCAGCGCAAACCCAAGGCCTGAGCTTGAAAATATATGATTGTTATCGCCCGCAGCGCGCTGTTGATCACTTTGTACGTTGGGTTAACGATTTAGAAGATACCCGCACTAAAGCTGAGTTTTATCCAAACTTAGGCAAAGACAAACTGCTTGGTGATTACATCGCTGCTAAATCGGGTCACAGCCGTGGTTCAACGATTGATTTAACGTTAGTTGATGCAAAAGGCGAAGAGCTCGATATGGGCTCACCATTTGATATGTTCGACACTCTTTCTAACACCGACGACCCACGCATTAGTGCAGAGCAAAAAGCCAATCGATACAAATTAAAAAGCCTGATGACTGAGGCCGGCTTTGCGCCTTATTCAATGGAATGGTGGCATTTTACTTACAAACCGCAAGCATACCCCGCAACCTATTTTGATTTTGTGGTGGAGTAGGTAAAACAGCTTAAAGCTTTCAGCTGTAAGTTTTAAGCCGAAAGTGTTGTTTTTGAATGTTGAGTTAGCTTGATTAAATGGCGTTGAATGTTAGACACGCCATGCAAGCATGACGCCTACGGTTTGATGTAGGCGTGAAACTTGTTTCACGCGTCTGACAGCTCCTTCTAGAACCTAGCGCATCATGACGCGGGCTAAACCCGCTGCTACAGGCTGACAGCTTCTTCACGTTGGGTTTCGCTGCGCTCTACCCAACCTACATCACCTCTTTTACCGGTGAATAATCAACTTTAATTTCAACAATATCGACATTGGCATTTTGTTTAAAAGCGTTTTGCACTTGCAGTAAATCAGTGTCTTTTTCTGCAAGGTAACGGTAGCTTTTGTTGGTCATTTTTTTCAGCGCATATTGACTGCTAAGCTCTACCGGTAAGCTATTTTCTTTTAGCGTTAAGTAAATTGCACCCGTTGCAATGCCGCGCTCTTGCATTGCGTGATTAAAGACTTCTGTGCCCTTGGTTAAAGTAGGTGCATCAAAGGTAATTTTTTCGCCATTATTACTAAAAGCGTTCGTAAATTTTTGCTTGTTGATTTCGACTGATTTTTTAACATCTTTAACTGAGATTTGTTCTTTTTGTGAACTGGTTGTTGGTTGTTGTACTGTATCTTGCTCGCTTATTTCATTTTTTTGACAGCCAGTCATTAGAGCTAAAGTCAATATAATGAATTGTATTGTAAGTGTTTTTTTCATACCTCACCTGTTTTTTTGTTACTTTTTTTTACAATTAATTCTGTTTTTTAATTGTTCTATTAGGTACATTGGAATTGGTTATGATTGTTAACCGAAAATAAAAATATAACAATAGGGAACGTAAATAATGTCACAATTTAAAGTAACAGCAGTTGCTACTATGGTAACGGCTATTTTGGCATCATCTCAAGTACAGGCAAGCGAACAAACTCGTTTTTATAATACTTCAAGCGTTAGCTCACAAGTGCAATTCAACCCCCAAGTATCTCAACAACGTGCATTAGCTGAGCGAAGAACTGTTTCGGGTCACAAATCAATTTTCGATGAGCAGTTAGGTAAAGCTACGTTCTTATGGAAAGCAGTTGGTCAAGCTAAACCTGATATGGCGATGGTGCTTCCTGAGCAACGTAATGCCTATGCTGCAGATTTTTATTTAAATGCCTTAACGGGTGTTAGCACTGCGAAAAAAGGTTTTTCAAGTGCTGTATTAACAGATTTATCTGAGCAAAAACTTGGCTCAATCACAGCTAAATACAAGCAAAAAGTACTCGGCGTTGAAGTTTTCAACCGTGAATATAACCTGATTATGGACAAAGAGCATAATTTAGTTGCTGGCTCTGGGTATTTCGCAAATAAAGTGACGAGTTCAGTTGCTCCTCTAGGTGAGTTCACAAGTGCTGAGCAAAGCATTAAACGTGCAATTAAAGAACTTGCTGATATCAATGTGTCGTTAACTAAGTCAACTGAGCAAGGCGACTATGTTAAATATACTGTGTCTAACCAAAGTGGTGACAAAGTTGTATTAGGTCAGCCACGTGCTAAGAAAGTATTCTTTGAAGTAGCGGGTGAGCTGCAATCTGCATACTATGTTGAAGTAGAAGTTGCTGATAAAAACAGCCTAGAAAGCGATTACTTCAGCTACGTTATTGGTGCGCAAAACAGCAAAGTTTATTTCAAGAAAGACTTAAAAGCACACGCGGCAGACTTTAACTACCGTGTATGGGCTGACGAAGATGGTTACCCGTGGGAAGGTCCACACGGTGACGTGATCCCAGCTGATGGCCCAGATCAAATTGATGAAACTGAAATCCTAGATGCACCACTTGTAAGCCTGTCTTACTACAAAAAATTAAGCACGATGGATCCATGGCTTGCTGATGATGCTACAACAACATCAGGTAATAACGTATTTGCTTATGCTGATGTTATCGCACCACAAGGTTTTACAGAAGGTGACTTCACAGCTGAAACCACATCAGATTACACATTTGACTACCCTTATCAAGTTGATCAAGTAGCAAACAGCTACGACAACCGTAAAGCAGCTATCGTTAACTTGTTCTATATGAACAACTTCTTACACGATTTCTTCTATGACCATGGTTTTGACGAAACATCAAATGTTGCGCAAGTATCAAACTACGGCCGTGGTGGTGTAGAAGGCGACCCTATCGAAGCGCAAGCGCAAGATAATAGCGGTTTAAATAACGCTAATATGGCAACCCCTGCTGACGGTGCAAGCCCACGCATGCAAATGTATTTATACAACTCGAAAGATGCGAAAGTGGGTGTAGATTTTGGTGTGGTTGTTACATCTGACGAATCAATTGGTCTTCTAGAGTCTTCTAAAGTATCAGGCTTTGGTCAAATGCAATTTGCTGATATCGCAGGCGAAGTTGTTCGTCTAGTTGATGGCGATGATGCCGATTCTGGTAGCGTAACAGATGGTTGTCAACCAGCAACAAATGCAGCTGAACTTGCTGGCAAAATTGCGCTAGTTGATCGTGGCTCTTGTAACTTCACAGCAAAAGTACTACACGCTCAAGAAGCGGGTGCAATTGGTGCAATCGTTGTAAACAACAACCCTGATACAGATGAACCAGCGCCGATGGGCGGTGAAGATGATGCCGTTATCATTCCTAACATGGGTCTGAACTATGCTGACGGTCACGCACTTTACGATGGTATCGCTGCAGGCGACACTGTTACTGTGAACATGTTCAACAAAGCAACGTTAAAAGACGGTACGCTAGATAACGGTATTATTGCTCACGAATGGGGTCACTACATCAGTAACCGTTTAGTGGGTAACTCATCAGGTCTTATCAACTTCCAAGGCCGTGCGATGGGCGAAGGTTGGGGTGATTTCCACTCACTTATGTTCATTGCTAAAGCTGATGACATTAACATTCCAGGTAACGACAAGTTCCAAAAAGCCTACGGTAGCGGTACTTTCGTAGAAGATTTCTACTACGGTATCCGTCGTGTTCCATATTCAACTAATATGGAAGTAAACCCGCTGTCTTTCCGTCACATTACTGAAAATGAAGGTACTGATGTAGGCATTGCACCAACAAGTGTTGCTTCACCACACGCAGCAGGTGAAATTTGGGCAACTATGCTTTGGGAAAGCTATGTAGCACTTATCAACGAGCACGGCTTTGAAGACGCACAAAACCGCATGGCTAACTACTTAGTTGCTGGTTACAAGCTAACTCCTGTTGCTCCGCTATATACAGAAGCACGTGATGCTATCTTAGCTGCAGCGTACGCAGTAGACCCAGAAGATTACAAACTAATCTTAGGTGCATTTGCTAAGCGTGGTATGGGCTTAGGTGCTGTAGCACCAGAGCGTTTCAGCGAAGATTTAACCGGTGTTGTTGAATCAGACAAAATGAAACTTGCTAGCTTCACATTGAAAGATGTGGCAATGAATGCAAACTACAACGGTGCTGAATTAGGTTATTGTTCAAACGATAACGTGCTAGATAAAGGTGAAACAGGCACATTAACTGTTAGCATCATGAACACAGGTAGTGAAGTACTAACGGGTACACAAGCACAGTTAACAGTTGTTAGTGGTCACGATGTAACGTTCGAAAATGATGGTTTAATTACATTCGACGATACAAACCCGTATGCTTCACAAACAAGCGCGCCTATCACGTTTACGCTAAATGATGCAGGCACTGCTGATACACTTGAAATCGAAGTGTCATTCCCTGAACTGTCTGCTGATGACGAAATTGTTGAAGCAGCAACCGATAAAGTATCTTATCTTGTGAACATGGACTTTGAAGATAAAGCACCAGTTAGTTCACAAACTGCTGACGATATGGAAATTGCAGGTGCATCATTACGTGACTGGAAAGAAAACGTAATGACAGGTGATGACCTAGCCGTTGGCACGCAAAGCATGGCAAAAGGTGGTTACGTTCCATTTTTTGATAGCTTTGGGTTTGGTCTTGGCGAGCAAACCATGTACCTAAATAATAATGACTTCCAGTCTGATGTTGCAATCGAATCAAGAGAGTTTGATATCGGTTTTGCGGGTGACTTTGAAGTTTCATTCTGGCACTTCTACCTAATCGAAAACGAGTGGGATGGTGGTGTTGTAGAAATCAGCGTAAACGGCGGTAACTGGGTTGATGTTACTGAAATGGGCGGTACATTTGATGTTGGTTACGATGGCCCTCTAATCGAAAACGACGCGCAAGCACTACAAGATCGCGATACCTTCACAGGTAACAATGTTGATGAAAACGATGTGTATGGTAACTACGAAACAATTCGTTTCGGAACTGAACTAAACGGTAACCGTGCCAAGCTTCGTTTCCGTATTTCATCTGATAATGCCGTTAGTAGCTTTGGCTGGTGGATTGATAACGTAACTGTGAGCAATGTAACGACACCAATCTTCTCAAACGTGATTGCTGGTGATACATTCGCTTGTGATAATGCACTACCATTACTTTCGGTATCAGGTGATGCGACAGTGTCTGAGTCAGCTTCAGGCACATTAACAGCAACAGCGTCAGACCGTAACAGTGATGACACACTAAGCTATGCATGGACGCAACTAAGCGGCACAACTGCAACACTTACAGGTGCTGATACTGCGACTCTAGGCTTCACGCCTGGTGCTATCTCAAGTGATGACGAGTTAGTATTTGAAGTAACAGTGAGCGATGGTACAGACTCTGTATCTGAGCAGTTCACTGTTGCCGTAACTAACGAAGCTGAACAAGAAGAAAGTAATGAAGAGAAGAAATCTAGTAGCGGTAGCTTTGGTTTCTTAACACTACTACTTGCACCACTAGCGCTTATCGGCCGTCGCCGTAAACGTAAATAAGACTTTTAAATAGTGATAACAAAGCCCTTACAGTTCGCTGTAAGGGCTTTTTTGTTTATAAGTTAGCGAGAGTAAAGTTAGCGAGGGGAAAGTTAGCAGCGACTTTACATCGCGTCCTAGAGCCCAGAACCTAGCACCTTTTCGTAGGCGTGAAACTTGTTTCGCGCGTCTGACCGCTGATAGCTGAAGGCTGACAGCTTCTTAATGTTGGGTTTCGCTGCGCTCTACCCAACCTACGTGGAGAGTCAACAGGTTGAATGCTGTGGGGTTATAAACACTCGATAACCCCACACTTCTGACTTACAGCTTAAAGCTTAAGGTCAGCTATTGAACGGTTGCTTTTAGGCCGCGGCGTTTTAATAATGCTGATGTGTCTGGCTCTTGACCGCGGAATGCTTTGTACGATTCCATTAGGTCACGTGAGTTACCGACTTCTAAAATTTCTTTACGGTATTTATCACCGATTTCACGTTTTAGACCGCCTTGCTCTTGAACAAAGGCAAAGGCGTCTGCCGCTAAGATTTCACTCCACATATAAGCATAGTAACCCGCTGAGTAACCGCCGCCCATTGAGTGTGAGAAGAAGGCTGACTTATAACGAGGTGGTACAAATGCTACATCAACTCCATGTTTTGCAAGCGCTTGTTGCTCAAACTTTTCAATGTCTTGTAAAGGAGCATCAGCTGAGAGTGAATGCCATTCCATATCAAGTAGTGCAGCAGCAACGTATTCTAGGGTATCAAAACCTTGGTTGAAGCTACGTGATTGAATTACTTTTTTCAGTAGCTCATCAGGAATTGGCTCGCCAGTTTTATGGTGTTTTGCATAGTTAGCGATAACTTCAGGGTACATGGCCCAATCTTCTTCAAATGTTGATGGGAACTCAACGAAGTCGCGTGATACTGAGGTGCCAGATAGAGTAGGATACTTCACGTTTGAGAACATGCCGTGTAAGCCATGGCCTAGCTCGTGGAAGATCGTTGTTGCTTCATCATAACTGATAAGCGTAGGTTCGCCATTCGCGCCTTTTTGAATGTTCATTACGTTTACGACAACTGGCTTTTGTTCCTTAAGGCCAGATTGTTTAACGAAAGAAGTCATCCATGCACCACCACGTTTACCTTCACGCGCGAAGTAGTCAGCAAAGAAAATGGCTAAGCTTTTACCATTTTCATCAAATAACTCATAGGCTTTTACATCCGGGTGATAAACCGGAATATCGTTACGTGGTTTAAAGGTGATACCGTATAAACGGTTCATGGTGAAGAATACGCCGTCTTCTAAAACACGGTTGAACTCGAAATATTCTTTCACTGCATTTTCGTCAAGGTTGTATTTATCTTTACGCACTTGCTCTGCGTAGAATAACCAATCCCATGGCTGTAATTTGAATTGCTCACCTGACTCATCAATCTTAGCTTGAATTGCAGCGGCCTCAGCGTTGACGTTCTGCATTAATGCAGGGATCATACTCGCAAACATATCAAATACAGCTTGTGGTTTTTTCGCCATTTGCGACTCTAAACCAAAATCAGCCCAGCTATCGTAACCTAATAGTTTCGCTTTTTGAGCACGTAAGTGAGCAAGTTCTGCCACGATATCACGGTTACTATTTTCGCCCGATAATGCACGCTCAGCTGATGCACGCCATACTTTTTCACGTAAATCGCGGTTTTTCAGTGTTGCCAGAATAGGCTGACGCGTGGTGTTTGTGATCTTAATTAGGTATTTGCCTGGATGGCCAGCTTCTGCAGCGGCATTGGTAAGCTGCTCAATTTGACCTGCTGGTAAGCCCTCAAGCTCTGCTTTGTCATCCACTAAAACAACATTTGTTTTAGTCAGCGCTAATAAGTTTTGTGAGAACTGAGTTGTTAAGCTCGAGTGCTTTGTATTGATATCACGAATTTGTTGTTTTTGCTCTGCACTTAATTTTGCACCAGCACGCACAAAACGTTTGTAGTAAACGTCTAATAAACGCTTTTCTTCAGCAGTTAAGGCAAGGCTGTCAGCTTCGCTGTGAATAGCCGCTACTTTCTCAAAAAGTGCTTTATTTAAGAAAATGTTGTCGCTATGAGCCGCTAGTTTTGGCGCTAACTCTTTTTGTAATTCACGACGTGCCGGGTTTGAATCCGTACCCGCTAAGTTATAAAAAATACTGCGTGTGCGTGTTAATAGCTCACCACTTTTCTCAAGCGCAACAATCGTATTGGCAAAATCAGGCTTTGCTGGATTGTTGATAATAGCTTGCACTTCAGCCATTTGCTCAGACATGCCTTTATTAAATGCCGGCATGAAATGTTCATCTTTAATCGCACTGAAATCAGGCGTTTCGTATTGTAATACGCTTTTCACAAACAGTGGGTTAGCTTGCTCATTTGCAGCAACAGGCGCTGATTGCTCTGATTTAGGCGTTGATGTTGTTGTTTGCGGTTCTGAACAGGCTGTGAGTAACAGCGCAGAACTGATCGCGGTTGCGATTAGGTGTTTCATAGTTTTTCTCTTGTCATTTTTAAAATTAAATTGTGTCGATATAACCTTGCACATACGTTTTATAAGCTCTTGATTTGCATAGCGGTTAAAACGAATTACAAAAAGTGCTACAAAAAAGCACTTATATGAGGCAGGTATCACCATGTGATCAATGAGCCCAGCATACTGTGTCTTATTACAATTGACCTCATACGTTGCGATAAGGTGATTATTGGCTGCGATAAGCCGTTAAAATTCTCTAAGATCGGAAAGCCACTTATAACTTTACAGCTTAAATAGCTCGACCCAATTGATCTTTTTGACTCATAACAGTGTCCAAATAAAAACTTTGTGGTATGTTATATTGTAACAATTTAGTCTGCAATCAATCTTGCCATGGAGTGCATTTTTTTACGATAAGTTGCAAATGTTGCTGAATAAGCAAGGAGTCATATGGCTATCATAATCAAACACGCCTGCGTTGTTAATGAAGGACAGCGCGAATTAAACGATGTACGAATTGTTGGTAATCGAATCGCTGAAATTGCCAAAGATATCAGTGCCAAGGCCAATGATGAGGTAATTGATGCAAGCGGTCTGTTGCTATTACCAGGCATGATCGACGATCAAGTTCATTTTAGAGAGCCAGGCCTTACTCACAAAGGCACGATTGCCAGTGAATCTGCCGCTGCAGTGGCCGGTGGCATTACAAGTTTTATGGAAATGCCCAATGTCTCACCTTCGACTACCACGGCAAAAGCACTTGCAGATAAATACGCGATAGCGGCGCAAACGAGCGCTGCGAATTATGCGTTTTACTTTGGCGCAACCCCAGACAACCTTGATGAAATTAAAGCTCTTGATGCTAAAAATGTATGCGGCGTTAAAGTGTTTATGGGAGCATCAACAGGTGATTTACTGGTTGAACACCCACATGCTCTAGAGGCCATTTTTCGGGAAAGCCCAGTACTCATTGCAACCCATTGCGAGCAAGGGGAGGTTATTCAACAAAACCAGCGCCGAATAGAAAAACGCTATGGTGAGTTACGAATAGAACATCACCCGTTAATTCGTGATGAGTTAGCGTGTTACGCATCATCATCGTACGCCGTATCGCTGGCAAAACGCTATGGCTCGCAGCTGCATGTTTTACACCTTACAACAGCAAAAGAGCTAGAGCTATTTAGTAACGCACCTATAGAGCAAAAACACATAACCGCCGAAGCTTGTGTGCATCATTTGTGGTTTAACCAAGATGATTACACACACTATGGCAATCAAATTAAATGTAACCCTGCCATAAAATCTGAGCAAGATCGCCAAGCGCTACTCGCAGCAGTACGCGATTGTCGCATTGATATTATTGCCACCGATCATGCACCTCATACTTGGCAAGAAAAGCAGCAACAATACAGCGCTGCACCAGCTGGCCTCCCGCTCGTCGAGCATGCATTACTATCGTTACTTGAGCAGGTAAAACGTGGTGCGTTGAGCCTAGAGCAAGTCGTTGAAAAAACAGCGCATAACGTGGCAAAGCGATTTGCTATCGAAGATCGAGGGTTTATCAGAGAAGGTTATTTTGCAGATTTAGTCCTGGTTGACCCAAGCGCAGAAAAGCACGTTGAGCACACAAACACACATTACTTATGCCAATGGACCCCTTTCAATGGCACTACTTTTTCACACCGAATAACACATACCTTTATAAATGGTGAGTGTGTCTTTGATGGACAGCACGTAACCCCGCACAAGCAGGCCGCTAAGGCCTTAACATTCAATCGTTAAAAGAAGTTGATATGCAATTACCCGATATTACCTCGCACTCTAATGTAGATTTTCAGTCGCCTTTAAAATGGGTTGGCATGGAAAAAATAGCATTGCCTTTGAAACTTGCACAACCTCATGTTGATGTGCACCTGAATGCCAAAGCCGATATTTTTGTTAGCCTTGATAGTGATGCTAAAGGCATTCATATGTCGCGTCTTTATTTATTACTTAATCAGCTATTGGCTAATCAAAGCTTATCGACTAAGCGTATTAACGAGTTTATGGAAGCCGTTTTAGCATCACAAAAAGGCTTAAGTAAAGGCGCAAAACTGGTGCTGCATTTTGATTTACCCGAGCTAAAACCAGCACTCCTTAGCGACAATGCCGGATACAATGCTTACCCTGTTGTTTTAACGATAACTAAGAAGCAGTCGATGGCTATCAACTTAAAAGCTGATATAGCCTACAGCAGTACCTGCCCGTGTTCAGCGGCATTATCGAGGCAGCTTTTGAGCGAAGCAGTCGATAAGCAATTTAGTGATGAGCATATAGATAAAGCCTCTTTACTCAATTGGCTTGCAAGTGAACAGGGCTCAATTGCAACTCCTCATAGCCAGCGCTCTTACGCTTATATTGATGTCACTTTTAGTAGTGAGAAGCTACCTGATATTGGCGGCTTTATCACAGTATGTGAGCAAGCCATAGGCACCCCTGTACAAACCGCCGTAAAGCGTGAAGATGAGCAAGCATTTGCCGCCCTTAACGCAAAAAACTTACTGTTTTGCGAAGATGCAGCAAGGCGATTAAAGCAGTGTTTCGAAGCCATGCCGGGTATTGCTGATTACCAATTTAAGGTTGAACACCAAGAAAGCTTACATGGCCATAATGCCGTGGTTCATGAATCTAAATATTAAGACTCATGAGTCTAAGTGTTAGGCTCATGAACCTAAAATGGTTTACAAATTTTGACATTAGCGGTCGCAAAATATTGCTATTCATTTTCACAATGATAATGATACGAGCGCTAAAAATGATAAACATAATAATATAAAGGACGACTATGCGTTTTAAATTTATTGCTGCTGCAGTGGGTCTCGCTGTAGCAAATGTTGCTGTTGCCGACGAAGGCATGTGGCAGCCTCACCAGTTACCAGAGCTTGAATCAGTGTTAAAAGCGAAAGGCTTGAGCATTGATGTAGAGTCAATTTCAAAATTAACTGAGTTCCCGATGAACGCGGTAATTAGCCTTGGTGGATGTACTGCTTCGTTTGTTTCACCAAAAGGCTTAGTTGTAACTAACCATCACTGTGCCTATGGTTCGATTCAATATAACTCGACCACCGAGAATAATATTTTAGAAAATGGCTTTTTAGCTAAAACAACAGGCGAAGAAGTGCCTGCAGCGCCGGGTTCTCGTGTTTATGTAACCGAGGAAGTGGTTGAAGTAACTGATAAAGTAAACCAAGGTACTGAAAAGCTAACCGGTAAAGCACGTTTTGATGCTATTCAAGCAAATGAAAAAGCACTTGTTAGTGAGTGTGAGCAAGACCAAAGCTACCGCTGTAATGTGTATACTTTCCACGGTGGTCTTGAGTATTACCTTATTAAATCGCTAGAAATTAAAGATGTACGTTTAGCGTATGCACCTGCTATGGGCGTCGGTAAATACGGCGGTGATATAGATAACTGGATGTGGCCGCGCCACACAGGTGATTTCTCGTTCTATCGCGCGTATGTTGGCAAAGATGGCAAGCCTGCTGAATATTCAGAAGACAACGTGCCGTACCAAAGTGATGCGTTTTTAAAAGTAAGCGCTAAAGGCGTTCAAGAAGGCGATTTTGTGATGGTGACCGGTTACCCAGGCAGCACAAACCGTTACCGTATTTCGCCTGAAGTTGACTATGTGTTTAACACGGCCTACCCATTAGCGCGTAAGTATAATTCGAAATATGTCTCGTTAATCGAAGAAAATGCACCAGAGGGTTCAGAGGCACGTATCGCTTACGAAAGCACGATTGCGGGTTATAACAACTACATTAAAAACTACGGTTCAATGATTGAGAGCTTTAACAAAGGGTCAATGTATAGCCGTAAGCAACAATTCGAAAAAGATCTCACCGCGTGGATCAATGAAGATAGTAAGCGCAAAGCTAAATACGGACAGGTACTTGCTGATTTATCTGCGCTAGTTGCACAGTCGCAAGAGCATAACCAGCGTGACCGTATGTTAGGTTACGTACACCGCTCACAAATGATTTCAACTGCTCGACGTTTATACCGTTTAGCTTACGAAAAACAAAAGCCAGATGCTGAGCGCGAAAGCGGTTATCAAGAGCGTGATATGCCACGTATCGAGTCTCGTTTAAAAAGCATGAGCCGTCGTTATGATGAAGCCGTAGATAAAGCTATTTTACTGTATTTTATTGAGCAGTATGCAGCATTACCTAAAGACGAGCGAGTTGCAGAGGTTGATAAAGCACTGGGTCTAACAAACGGTTTTGATAAACAAAAACAACAAGCCATGCTTGATGATATGTATGCTAAATCGGTTCTTGCAGATGAAAGCAAACGTTTATGGATGGCAGATCTTGACCTTGCTCAGTTAAAGCAAAGTAGCGATCCATTTATTCAATATGCGCATGCAATTTTTGCGGTCACAAAAGATATTGAAGATGCGAAAAAAGAACTGGCTGGTAAACAGCAAGCTGCTCGCCCTGCATTAATGGAAGCAATCATTGCTTATAACAAGGCACTTAATAAGCCTGTTTATGCAGACGCTAACAGCACCCTGCGTGTAACTTACGGTACGGTAGGCGGCTATTCACCGCAAGATGGCTTAGTGGCAACCCCCTTTACATCGTTAGAAGGACTACTTGCTAAAAACACCGGTGTTGAACCATTCAACTCACCAGAGAAACAAAACGAGTTAATTAAGCAAAAGCTTTATGGCGATTATACCGGCGGTATGAATACTGTTCCGGTTAACTTTTTATCGAACGTAGATACCACAGGTGGTAACTCAGGCTCTCCAACGTTAAACGGTAATGCTGAGCTCGTTGGTTTATTATTTGATGGTGTTTACGAAAGCATTATTGGTGATTGGGATTACGATGAGAACTTAAATCGCTCAATTCACGTTGATTCACGATACATGTTGTGGGTAATGGATAAAGTTGATAATGCTCAAAACCTACTTAAAGAGATGACTATCGTTAAGTAATCTAAGTTTAACGTTAATTTTAGCATTAAAATGCCAGTCTAGCAGACTGGCATTTTTGTTTTTTATAAAAATAAAAGCATTAAATATCATGAGGTTGAAAAAAATTTATAAAAATTAATTTTTCTTAAGTTTTATTTAAGTTTCGCTCGATAAATTTTACACATAATCTAAGTGGAGCGAACAATTATGCTTTCAGTTCAACAATCACATCAAACTCAAGTTCAAGAGCCGGCTTTTGTTTGCTCTCGTGAAGGAGGTCAATTCCGTGACCGCCTTGAGAGTAATATCAAGCAAGGTTTTGCTGCAGCTTATGATGCGAAAATTTCGCAGTTCATGCCGCTACTGTGTGAGCTTAATGTTGATGATGAAGTATGTACGTTAGGTCTTCGCTCTGCATCACAACCTTTGTTTATTGAACAATACCTCCCTGCGTCTATTGAGCACTTTGTCGGTGCCAAGCGTGAGCACATTTTTGAGCTAGGTAATTTATGCTCAACGCATCGAAAAGCCACCTTGGCACATTTTGTTTTAATGAACGAAGCACTCTATCAAGCAGGGGCAAAATATTTAGTGTTTTGTGCAACCCGTAAAGTGAGAGCGCTATTAAAAATGCTGGGTGTAAATTGCAAAGAAATCGGTGTTGCAAATGCGCAAGCACTTCAAGATCCAGCAAGCTGGGGTAGCTATTACGACAATCAACCAACCATTTGTGTGGTTGACCTAAACGAAGCTCATCAACGTGTTTTAAATACCCCCGTTTTATTCAATATCAAACAGCAGTGTTTACAGTCATCGCTTGAGCTTGCTGTATTTTTGGAGGCGTTATGAGTTGGTTAACACAGTTATCACATAAAGATAGCGATACCTTAATGATTTGCCACAAAAGCGATGGTGTGCGCTCACTAACTAAACAAGAATTTACTGAGCAAGTAACTCGTTTACTACCTACTTTGGCAGAATTTGATGCCCAAGGTGTGGCTTATCAATTAGATAACACACCTGCTTGGTGTGTATTAGAAGCTGCGCTTAGCGAGCTTAAAAGAGTGGCCATTCCGCTACCAACGTTTTTTACGGCTCAGCAAGTAGCGTTTGGTTTGCAAAATAGCGGAGCAGGGCTATTTGTATGTGACCGTGCTTACGAAGGTGAGCATGCTAAATTAGTGGCGTTAGTAGATGTATGTAAGCATTACCCTTTATATGTTTACCAATTGAGTAATACACAGCCTGTGCCATATTTTTCAAACACGCAAAAGATTACCTTTACGTCAGGCTCAACAGGCACACCGAAAGGCGTGTGTTTATCGCTTGAGAGTCAATTGCAGGTGGCAACATCACTTTATCAAAGCATTGATTTAGAAAAGCCAAACCATTTGTGTTTACTGCCGCTACCGGTTTTGCTTGAGAATTTAGCCGGTGTTTATGCGCCGCTATTAGCTGGTGGCACGGTTAATTTAGTGCCTTTAGCTGAACTTGGTTTTTCTGGTGCACAGTTACTTGAGCCACACAAATTAGTAGCCGCAATTGAGCGCACTGAGCCAAATACCCTTATTTTAGTGCCTGAACTACTGACTTGCTTAGTGGCTTTCGCAAAGCAAGGTTGGCAAGCACCTAAAAGCTTAAAGTTTATTGCAGTAGGTGGTGCTGTTGTAAGCCAAGCGCTTATTAAGCAAGCCCGTGAGTTCGGTTTACCGGTTTATCAAGGCTATGGTTTGTCTGAATCGTCATCGGTAGTGAGCTTAAACACTCGCGATGATGATGACATCGGCACCGCAGGGCGAGTACTTAAGCACATTCAATACAAAATTGAAAATGGCCAGCTTTATATCAAGGGTTCATTGTTTTTGGGGTACTTAGGTCAAGCCGGGCAAAATGCTGACGATTGGTATGCAACCGGCGATCTCGTTACTGAGCAAGCAGGTCGCTTGATTATACAAGGCCGCTTGAAAAATCAGCTGATCACCAGCTTTGGGCGCAATATCAGCGCCGAATGGCCAGAGTCGTTATTACTTAGCCACAGCCAGGTACAACAAGCGGTGGTGATTGGCGAAGGCCAGGCATTTTTAGCTGCGCTTATCTATGCAAACCAAGCGATGAATGACACTGAACTTGCTGCCCATATTACGGCACAAAACGCGCAACTACCCGAATACGCACAAATCAGAAAATGGCATCGAATGGCAGAGCCTATGAGCCACACGCAAGGTTTATTAACCAGCAATAGTCGCCCAAAACGCGATGTTATCAATCAATTTTTTGCTGCAGAGATCTCTGCACTTTATCAAGAGGCGACGAGCATGAGTCAATTTTTCAATACATTACAAGCCGAAACACAAACAGAGCGTGACTACCTTTTAGCTGCGCCGATTATTGGCCGCGTTTTTAAAGGTGAAGTAAGCCTAAGTGAATATGCATCGTTCTTAACGCAAGCTTATCACCATGTTAAGCACACAGTACCACTGTTGATGGCAGTCGGTGCAAAGCTGAGCGATAAACAAGAGTGGCTGCGCGAAGCTGTTGCAGAATACATCGAAGAAGAGTTAGGCCACCAAGAATGGGTGCTAAACGATATTGCAGCCTGTGGTTTTGATAAAGAGCAAGTGCGTCATTCTCGTCCACAGTTTTCGACCGAATTAATGGTGTCGTATGCCTATGATGCAATTAATCGCGGAAACCCATTAGCATTCTTTGGCATGGTTCATGTGCTTGAAGGTACTTCGATTGCATTAGCCGATAATGCAGCAGGGCAAATTCGTGAGGCTGTAGGCTTACCTAAAAAGGCGTTTACCTACCTTACTTCGCACGGTGCACTGGATATTGAGCATGTGAAGTTTTTCGAAAACCTCATGAACAAAATTGATAACGAGGACGACCAGCAAGCCATCATTCACGCCGCAAAATGTTTTTATAAATTGTACGGCAATATTTTCCGTGACCTCGATTCAGAACCTTTCTTTAGCGAGGCTGACTTGGAGCAAAGCGCATGAGTAGCCCAGTATGTGTGCTAACCGGTGCAACAGGGGGGATTGGCCGTGCTATTGCCCTTCGCCTTGCAAAAGAAGGTTGGCGTTTATTACTTGTTGGTCGAAATGTGAAGCAACTTGCTGCACTGCAATTGGAATGTGGCAATGATGCTGAGTATTTTCAGGCTGACCTAAGTAACAGTGAATCTCGCGATGACCTTGCTAAGTTTGCTCAGCAAATTGGCGGGGCAACGTTACTAATCAATAACGCAGGCGTTAATGTAATGCAGGGGTTTAGTGAAATTAGCGAGCAGCAAATTGATCACCTGTTAAATATTAATCTGCATGTGCCTATTAAATTATGTCAGCTGTTTTTACCACAAGTGACCCGCAATAAAGGCACGATTGTCAATATTGGTTCGTCGTTTGGCAGCATTGGTTATCCATATCAAACCTTGTACTGCGCTAGCAAGTTTGGCCTAAGAGGGATGACCGAAGCCCTTGCTAGAGAGCTCAGCCACAGCGATGTCAAAGTATTGTATTTAGCGCCTCGTGCGACTGACACCGCAATTAATTCGCCGCAAGTACGTGCGATGAACAAAGAGCTGGGTAACACAATGGATCCGCCAGAAAAAGTGGCTGATGCATTAATAGATTTAATTAAATCAAAAAAACGACGTCGTTTTATTGGTTTTCCAGAAACATTATTTGCCCGTATTAACGGCGCATTTCCATCACTTGTTGATAACGCAATAGCAAAACAACTTCCTAAAATTAAAAGTTTTTTTGCCAACTAAATTGATCAAGGTGAATGATTATGACTAAACTAAATTTAAAAGCCCTAATGATGTTAGGTGTTATCATGGCTGTGCCTGCAAAAGCCGACTTTAATAGCGATTTAAGTTCGGTGCAAAAGCAGTGGGCAGTGGTTAATTACGAATTAGTTGACGATGCGCAGTTAGATGCATTCGAAAAATTAGCGAGCGAAACCGCAGAGTTTACAAAAGCGAACGACCAGCAAGCAGCCAGCCATATTTGGTACGGTATTGTGCTATCGAGCTATGCGGGGGCGAAAGGAGGTTTAGGCGCGCTAGGTCTTGCAAAAGATGCGAAAGCACAATTTGAAAAAGCGCTAAGCCTAGATCCAAAAGCGCTTGATGGCTCAGCATACACGAGCCTTGCAACCTTATACGGTAAAGTACCTGGTTGGCCAATTGGGTTTGGTGATGACGATGAAGCGAAAAAATTGTTTAAGCAAGCGCTTGAATTAAACCCGCGTGGTATCGATAGCAACTATTTATATGCGTCATTCCTATATGACGAGCGCAAGTATAAATCAGCTAGAGAGTTTTTATTGGTTGCACAGCAAGCGCCAGCACGCCCTGATAGACCAAAAGCAGATCTTTACCGCCAACAAGAAATTACTAAGCTATTGGCTAAGGTAGAGAAAAAAATAAAGAGATAAACTATGCATTTATTGCTCGTTGAAGACGACCACTTAGTGGCAGAAGGCCTGTGTCGTTCTTTACGTCAACAAGGATACAGTGTTGAACATAGTTCGACCGTTAAGTCAGCGATGCAATGGCTGAAAAATGATGAAATTGAGCTGGTAGTCCTTGATTTAGGACTACCAGACGGTGATGGCATCGACATTTTAAAACACATCAAAAAGCATCGTAAAAACCTGCCCGTGGTGATTTTAACGGCTCGGGGCAGTATTGATGATAAAGTCATGGGGCTTGATTTAGGTGCTGATGATTACCTAGCAAAGCCTTTTGATCCCGCAGAATTATTTGCACGTCTTCGGGTTGCCAGCAGGCGTGTGACCCAAGCTCAGACCAGCACTTTAAAAGTCGGTGATGTTGAAATGGACACCGCCGCTTTTACCGTGAGCTTTCAAGGTGAGCCAGTAAACTTGCCGCGCAAAGAGTTTATGCTCCTTAAAGCCTTGCTAGAAAACCAAGGTCGCGTGCAATCAAAACAGCAGTTAGAAAGTAAACTGTACGAATGGGGCGAAGAGGTGGTGTCTAATACCATCGAAGTACACATTCATCACTTGCGTAAAAAATTCCCAAAAGAGTTTATTAAAACCTTGCGCGGCATTGGTTATGTGGTGGGTAAACGCTAGTGTCAATTCGTAAAAGGCTGACTCTACTTATATTGTCTATGGTGATCTTAACCTGCTTTTTGGCATTTACTAAAGGTTACCGTGAAAGTATGAATCAGGCTGAAGCACTGCTCGATAACGAGCTGGTAACGCTGGCACATGTGTTAATCGAGCAGCCACTCAGTAAAGAAACTCCAGCTTATACGAGTGATTTACCGCAGTTATTATTTCAAGTTTGGGTTGATGACAGCTTGGCCTCAAGCTCAAAATCATTGCAGCAAAATCTTAGTAATCAAAGTCAGTGGCAAAGCGGGTTTAGTGTTGAGAACTTGGCTGGGCAACGCGTCAAAGTGTATCGCTTAAGCGAAGGTAATAAGCGGGTGCTTATTGCTGAGCCTTTGAGTAAACGTGTGGCGCTAACCGAAACCGTGATTTTGTCGGCCATGACGCCGCTGTTGTGGAGTGTGCCTATCCTTGCTCTCCTTATTAGTGTGTTTGTAAAACAAGGGCTTGCGCCACTAACTCGGTTATCAAATCAACTTAAACATCGTCAAGCAAATGACTTTACTGCAATCCCTTGGCAAACCCCAGAGCAAGAAATAAAACCCGTAATAAGCCGCTTAAACGATCTATTCAAACGGGTTGAAAGTGCCTATTTACGAGAGCGCTTTTTTGCCTCAGATGCGGCCCATGAACTGCGTACCCCGCTCAGTAGTTTAAAAATCAATGTGCATAATTTAGTGGCTCAAGGTGTTGAGAGTGTTGAGCTTGATGCGATGGAAAAAGGCGTTGATAAACTGAACAATATCGTTGAGCAAATGCTGATTTTGGGGCGTACTTATCCAGAGCAATGGCAAGCGCAATTTAGCCCCGTGTCGGTGTTAGAAATTAGCCAACAAGTTGTTGCACAACTTTATGATCGTATTGACGAAAAAGAGCATACCATAAGCATTGATGGCGATGATTTTATCATTGCCGGTGACGAATTCACCTTAGTTACTTTGTTTGGCAATTTACTGAGTAACGCCATAAAATATACCCCAGCTATGGGAGAAATTTGTATTACGCTGAAAACCGAAAATAATCGTTTTATTTGGCAAATAGATGACTCGGGTCCAGGTATTGATGAAGCTCAAAAACAGCGCATTTTTAACCGCTTTTACCGTGTGGGTGGTGATAAACACCCATCAGGTGAACAAGGAGCCGGGCTTGGTATGGCCATTGTTGAACACATAGTCTCGATTTATAATGCTGATATTGCTTTAGCAGATAGTCACCTTGGTGGCTTGCGAGTGAGTGTCTCTTTTATGCAAGGAAATGTCAGTGAATAAATGGATTTTAGCGCTTTCTATGCTGCTACTATGTATGTCGTCTTGGCTTGCCTATGCCAAAGAGTACAAGCTGATTTTAAAAGATCATTTGTTTTACCCCGCTGAAATAACAGTACCTGCCAATAAAAAGCTGCGATTAGTTATCGAAAACCAAGATGATACCCCAGAAGAGTTCGATAGCTTTGACTTAAACCGTGAAAAAGTGCTCTACCCAGGTCGTAAGAGTGTCATTTATATCGGACCGCTCAGCCCTGGACGTTATGATTTTTTTGGAGAATTTTCGCCTAATACAGCCAGAGGAACTGTCGTGGCTACGGAGGTGAATGATGCTGATAACTAGTTTATTAATGAGCATTAATCAGCTTTTACCTGTGGTTATTTTAGCTGTGCTTTTGAGTTTGATCGTGCCTTTAAGTCAGCGCCAGCTGAGTATTTATGCCGTTATTGGTACCCTGATGAGCTTAGTATTTGTACAAGCCGCTGCTTGGCTGAGTCAGTTATTTGATCACCGAGGCTTAGAGTTCATACAAATGCTGCTGTGTATAATGATTTTTGTCGCTGCACTAATGAGTTGTCAGCATCGAAAAATGGCGGCTGCACTGGCCTTGATTGCAACCATGACCTTGTATTTAAGCCATTACATGATCTATTTGGTCAGCTTTTGGCACAGTAAAGATACCGCTGAGCCATTGATACTCGGTACATGTTTAGGTGTGGGCATTTGTATTAGTTTTGGTGTGTTATTGTTCTTTTTACTGGAAAGTATCGTCAGACGTGCAGGTGTGCAGCCTTTAGTCGTGCTGCTTGCCTTTAATGCAACAGCAAAGTTATTGATATTTCTCGATTTAGCAAGTCAGGTCGACTTACTAGACGTGACCTCAAATTATTTAGATTGGCGTGGATTTTTAGTTGAAAACTCAGAGCTTGGGCGCGTATTAAAAGCCTTAGTGGGCTACGAAGCCACGCCGAGTAAAACTGCGCTCTGGATGTATGTTATTGCTGCTGTAGTATTTATTGCCTTAGCGCGCGTTTTAAAAATTAAAAAGACAGAGGAGCCAGTATGCGGTTCTTAATAATTAGCTTAAGTTGCTTGTTGTTAGCAAGTGTCAGCCAAGTCGCGCAGGCAGATGGCATGGTGGTTGATAAAGTATATCACCCTTATGTGATGCCGTTTGAACGTGAGGTCGAGTGGCGTTTAGTGTCTCGGCAAACCGATAACGGTAATGTCCTTGCACAGCGTGCAGGCTTTGGTGGCGCAATTAACGGCACCATGAGTCTTGAGGGCTACTTAGTTGGCGAACGAGATGATAACGGTGATTTTGGCATATCTTCGTATGAGCTTGAGTTACGTTGGCAACTGGTTGAGCAAGGCCGTTTATGGGCCGATTGGGGAGCGTTATTTGAGCTTGAAAAGCAGCATAATATCGATGCATACGAAGCAACAACTGGGTTTTTATGGGAAAAAGAGTTTGGCCGTACAAGCCTGACTATGAACGCATTTTTAGTGTATGAATGGGGCGCTGATATTGCAAACGAGTGGGAAAGCGAGTTTCGCTTACAATACCGTTATCGCTATCGTTCAGCCTTTCAACCATCGATAGAAATCTATGCGGGAGAGGACTTTTTTGGGGTTGGTCCAGGCTTTATTGGGCTACACAGATTTAGCCCTAAACGCCAGTTAAAATGGGAAGCGGGTTTTATTAGTGAACTTAGTCAATCGGGCAAAGATCACAGCTTTCGTTTAGCACTTGAGTTTGAGTTTTAAGGACTGTTTTAGTTACTTTAAAGTAGCTTAAGTGCCCTGTTTATATAGCCTAGCAAACGATAGTATTTGACATATTCTGGCAACTCTATATAGTGAGCGGTAGCTAAAAAGCGTGTAATTAATAAATCTTTATTTCGTTGTTGTATAAGTAATACTTGTAGTACCGTCCTGAAGTTTTTAAGTTCCATCTGATTTTTTGCTACACCCGCCCACTACGGGCAATATTTAATTTTTTATATCAGGAATATGACTATGTCTAACGTTGTTTCAGGTACAGTTAAGTGGTTTAACGAATCTAAAGGTTTTGGTTTCATCGAGCAAGAAAATGGTCCAGACGTTTTCGCTCACTTCAGCGCTATCCAATCTGAAGGTTTCAAAACTTTAGCTGAAGGCCAACGTGTAGAGTTCACTCTATCACAAGGTCAAAAAGGCCCTCAAGCGGACAACATCAAGCCGCTATAATTTTACTGAAAAGTAAAATAGAGAAGAAGCAAGCTACGGCTTGCTTTTTTTATGTCTAAAAATTGACTGGACTAGTTAATATTTCTATATTTAATGCAGCTGTGTCATTAGAGTGTATTAATTATTTTAAAATATTTGTTGTTAGCGTGCCTAAGCTTTGCACCTGTAGTGTTTGCAAAAGAAAGTGTCACCATTTACACCGAGCATTTCCCGCCATATAACTTCTCAAATAAAGGGCATTTAGAGGGTATTAACTTAAAGTTTGTTAAGGCCATGTGCATCGATGCCAAAATTAAGTGCAATTTTGAGCTCTTACCTTGGTCAAGAGCATTCCACTTGGCGCAACAACAGCCCTTGTCAGGGTTAGTCTCTACAGCCCGAATTACGCAAAGAGAAAAGCTGTTTAACTGGGTAGGGCCGTTGGCCTCATCGCGAAATTTCTTTTATAGATTAAAATCAAATGAGCGTATTAATCCACTTGATCTACCCCAGGTAAAAGAACATAGCCTATGTGTTGTGCGTAATAGTATCTATGAGCAATTTGTAGAAACAATTGGTTTTAGTGACGGTAAAAATTTGCTGAAAGTGAGTCATAGTTATGAGTGTCTTAATTTATTTTTCAAAAATAAAATCGAGCTAATTATTGGTTCAGATCTATCATTTGATTATCAGCTAACTCAATACGGGCACCCTGGACGAGAAGTCGTTAAGCTAGTTGAGCTTCCTCTTAACGATACATTAGGGAATTATTTAGCATTAAATAAAAACATACCCATCGATGTAGTTGAACGTTTGCAATCAAGTTACGAAAAGCTAATTGCTCAGGGTAAGTTAGACTTTTTTATTGAGCAATATAGTAATACCAATACAAAATAATTTTTATTAGTCATCGTTAGCCGTTGAAGCTATCGGTAGCTGAGTACTACTATCATGGTGCAGTGTAAAAGTCACTGGGGGTTGTTCAGAATAGCAAATAACGAATTTTTCTTGCTCTTACTTAAGGCCTATTTGTTCGCATGACCTGACTATATAGCGTTGATGCCTGAATCTCAGCAAACGCATTTTTTAATGCATTGATATGGTGTGGGTTAGTATTTTTGTTTGCAGCTAGGAACCCTTTCATCGCTAAAAAATCAATTGCAAAGGCAAAGTGTAAGCGCGATTCATCAAGGCCTAATTCATTAGCCATAGCGGCGATATAGTTTTCATCGTCAATGATTAAATCAACCTTCCCCGACATCAACAACTGATATGACTTATTGATGTCTGAAGTATACACAACAGTGTAACCGCGCTCAGTTAAGCGTTGTGCTGCTAAGTCATGACGCTGAACTGCTATCTTGTATTGTTTGGCTTGCTCATTGGAGGTGATGTTTATATCGCGGCGTTCGCTTAATTTCACAAAGCCCATTTCATAGGTGGCTACTTCACCAATCCAATAGAAATGATGTTCACGCTCTGGAGTTTTAGCCATGCTGTAAATGAAAGTATTCGGCTTTTTTAGTGCCATATTGTAAGCACGGGCCCAAGGGTAGAGCTCTATATTGGCATTTAAGTTTGCTTTGGCAAAAATAGCTCTTACTAATTCAGTGCTTTTACCGGCAACTTGGTTATTGATCAAGGTTTGATTGGGCGGTGATAGTTCGGTAACAACGGTTAGGGTCGGCTTGCAAAGGGCTGGCCAACTTAAGAAAAAGGTTAGTATATAAATTCTAAAATAGTTCATTTATGCACTTAAAAGGATTTAGTAAATCACGGCAAGATCATTATAAATTGAACTTATAGAGCAAGTAGTGATCAGATCAAGGCATAATAATTACTTGGTCGCATAAATATGAGCACTACTTTTCTGAAACATTTTAATTCAATTACAGATCCTC
>NZ_JAKGBH010000014.1:0-99487 GCF_021532515.1 Pseudoalteromonas sp. PAST1
ATATAGAACGTGCGCTAAACGCCAGACCTAGAAAGTGCCTAGGTTACAAACAGCCTGTCGTTGTGTTTAACGAATTACGCAATGCGGCCTAATTTAGCGAGTGGTGCACTTCGGGGTTGAATTCGCGGTCAATCAAGGCCGAAGAGTCATTGATCCCGAACTTGCTTTACTTGCATTATCTGACACTGATCCATTGACTAATAAAGAACGCAAAGCATTAAAATTAGCCGCTGATGGCTTAAAAACTCAAGATATTGCAAAAACATTGTTTTTATCAGAAGGGACGGTTAGAAATTATCTTTCAGAAGCAATGAGTAAACTAAATGCGGTAAACCGAGTAGATGCTGCTCGCATAGCAAGACAAAAAGGGTGGTTATAAGGTCCTTAATTTTGCTATTAAATTATTGAGCAATTTGAGTGCGAAAACAGGTTTAATCAATTTCTTAAAAGTTTCATAGCTTTTGCCTGTCTCATTGTTAGGTTATGGGTTAAAATAACAACATAACCAACTAACAAGATAGTGAATGTCAAAACAGGATCCCAATCTCAGTCGAGAACAAGAAAAGTACGAAAACCCCGTCCCTAGCCGTGAGTTTATACTTACTCACTTAGAATCTCGCGCCAAACCAGCAAACTTCACACAACTTTGTGACGAATTACATGTGAATGATACAGAGCGTCAAATTGCGTTCAAACGTCGTTTACGTGCTATGGAGCGCGATGGTCAATTGTATTTCAATAAGTTTAAATGCTACGCATTGATTGATGAATCTGGCCTGGTTAAAGGCAAGGTCATTGGTCATCGTGACGGATTCGGCTTTTTAGAAGTTGAAGGTGAGAGTAAAGATTGGTTTATCGCAAAGCACCAAATGAATATGGTGTTGCACGGTGACATTGTGCTTGCTAAAGGCAATCGCAAAGGCTCAAGTGGCAAATGCGATGCACGGATCATTAAGGTCTTAACCAATGAACGTGCACCGATAGTTGGCCGCTATTTTGTTGAGCATGGTATTGCAGTTGTTGTGGCTGAAGACCCACGCATAACGCAAGATATTATGATACTACCGGGTAGTGAAAATGGCGCGCGCCACAACCAAATGGTGCAGGTGCAAATTACCCAAAACCCAAGCCGACATATGAATGCGGTAGGTAAAGTCACTGAGGTACTTGGTGAGCACTTAGCACCGGGTATGGAAATTGAAGTTGCACTACGCAATCACGATATTCCCCACGTTTGGCCAGAAGCGGTTGAAAAGCAAGTTGCTCATTTAGGTGAGTTTGTAGATGAACAAGCAAAGCAAGGCCGCGTTGATTTACGTGACTTACCGCTAGTTACAATCGACGGTGAAGATGCCCGTGACTTTGATGATGCCGTTTATTGTGAGCGCAAACCATCAGGTGGTTGGCGTTTATGGGTGGCCATTGCCGATGTGTCGCACTACGTAGGAATGAACACGCCTCTGAATAAAGAAGCGATTGAACGTGGTAACTCAGTTTACTTCCCTGAGCAAGTTATTCCGATGCTGCCAAAAGTGCTATCGAATGGCTTGTGCTCATTGAACCCAAAAGTTGACCGTTTATGTATGGTTGCTGAGATGACGGTGTCAGAAGCGGGTAAGTTGTCTGGGTATAAATTTTACGAAGCGGTGATGAATTCACACGCTCGTTTTACTTACACTAAAGTGAATGCGATTTTACAAGGCGATGAAAAGCTGCGTGAAGAGTACGCCAAGATGGTGCCACATTTAACAGACTTACAGCAAATGTACATGGCACTTAAAGCTGCTCGCCAAGACCGTGGTGCGATTGAGTTTGAAACCTTAGAAACGCGCTTTGTATTTAATGCACATCGTAAGATTGAATCAATCGTACCTGTGGTTCGCAATGATGCACACAAACTTATCGAAGAGTGCATGATTTTAGCGAACGTATCGGCAGCCCGATTATTAGAAAAGCACGAGGCGAGTGCGCTTTATCGTGTGCATGATGAGCCTGATGCTGAAAAGCTTGGTTTCTTCAGAAACTTTTTATCAGAGCTTGGTATCGAAACCGCGATTTCTGATGAGCCAACACCAAAAGAAATAACCCAAGTGTTAGCTAAATTAGGCGACCGTCCAGAAGCTGAGCTTATTCAAACCATGTTGCTCCGTTCAATGAAGCAAGCGGTTTATCAGCCAGATAACATTGGCCACTTTGGTTTAGCTTTACCAGCCTATGCCCACTTTACATCGCCAATTCGTCGTTACCCTGATTTAGTGGTGCACCGTGCAATTAAAGCGGTACTTAAAGCGCAAGGTCAGCAAACATCGGGTGAGTATGCATACACTGATGACGAAGTTGATATTTTAGGTGAGCAGTGTTCAACCACTGAACGCCGTGCTGATGATGCGACTCGCGAAGTAGCAGATTGGCTGAAATGTGAATTTATGCAAGACCATGTTGGTGACGAATTTGGTGGGGTGATCTCATCGGTAACTAACTTTGGTTTATTTGTACGCTTAGATGATTTACAAATCGACGGCATGATCCATGTAACTAACCTAGGCAATGAGTATTTCCATTATGATGGTGCTAAGCATTGCTTGATCGGTGAACAAACTCACACCGTTTATCGTTTAGGCGATAAACTAACGGTTCAGGTGTCATCTGTCAGTCTTGATGAGCGACGCATAAACTTAGTGTTAGCAGGTGAAGCGCAACAAGACCGTTATGCGCGTCGTCGTGGCCGTAGTGCCCCTGCAAAACCAAGTGTTCGTGCCCAGCTCAAAGCAGGTAAAATTCCTGGTAAAAAAGCGCAGTCAGGCAGCTTTGAGGCAAAATCAGGTGACAAAGAGAATGAAAAACGTGGCAAGTCTTCACCTTCTAAAGGGCGTAAAAAGCCTAATAGTAAACAAGCTGATGCTGTAAAAGCCGGTAAAAAGAAGAGTAAGAAAAAAGCCACCAAAAAGGCAAAAAGACCGGGTAAGAATGCCCGTAAACGTAATGGCCGAGGAGCAAATAATACGTGAGTAATGAATTAATTTTTGGTTTTCACTCAGTTGAAGCAATATTAGCAAAAGAGCCTGAGCGCTTTTTAGAAATATACGCTTTAAAAGGGCGTGAAGATAAACGTTTAAACCCGGTTATTGACCAAGCACGTAAATTCGGTATTTCTGTACAATTTATGCAGCGTAAAGCGCTTGATAATAAAGCAAATGGTGAGCAGCACCAAGGCATTATCGCTAATGTAAAAGCGGCGCGCATATATAACGAAAAAGATCTTGATGAGATCATTGCCCGTGAAGAAACGCCTTTCTTACTGGTACTTGATGGTATTACTGATCCACATAACTTAGGTGCCTGTTTACGTAGTGCAGATGCTGCGGGCGTGCACGCGATTATCGTTCCTAAAGATAAATCTGCAAAACTAAACGGCACAGCGCGCAAGGTAGCGTGTGGTGCAGCAGAAACAGTGCCATTGGTACAAGTAACCAATCTTGCACGTACGCTACGTGAAATTAAAGATGCAGGCGTTTGGGTTGTTGGTACTGCCGGTGAAACAGATACTGAGTTATTTGATGCAAACCTAACAGGGCCAATGGCTGTTGTTATGGGTGCCGAAGGGGATGGTATGCGCCGCCTTACTCGTGAGCATTGTGATTTATTAGTTAAAATCCCAATGGCTGGTTCGGTATCTAGTTTAAATGTGTCAGTTGCGACCGGTATTTGTTTATTTGAAGTGTTACGCCAGCGTAATGCAACGCAAATCTAACTACCGCAAAATTCCAGACACAAAAAAGCCGATGTAACATCGGCTTTTTTTGTATCTATTTTGTAAGATTAGATCTTTGCGAAAGCGTCTTGTAGTGGTGGTACTACTTGCTTCTTACGGCTTAATACGCCATCTAACCATACGCGACCGTCTTCTGATTTAACATCATAGGCAGCTTCGATTACTGATACGTCATCAGACGCAATCAGCATTTCAGAGCCTTCTTTCATGATATCTGTTAACAGGAGTAATACTGAGTGGCGACCGCCTTCTTCTTTAAGCTTTGCGATGTCCGCTTCAAGGTCTGCTTTGATCTCATCAAATACAGCAAGGTCGATAACTTCTAGCTGGCCAATACCTACTAGCTTACCGTTCATGTTGAAGTCTTTGAAATCACGCATTACTAAATCGCGTGCAGGCGTGCCTTCAACTGCTGATTTAACCTTGAACATTTCCATGCCCAGTTCTTTGAAATCTTCGATGCCAGCGATTTCAGCCAGTGCTTCAACACATTTGATATCAGCTGTTGTACACGTTGGTGATTTAAAGATTACAGTGTCGCTTAAGATAGCGCATAACATGATGCCTGCGATATCTTTTGGAATCTCTACGTTGTAGAAGTCATACATCATTTTGATGATAGTGTTTGAACAACCCACTGGGCGGATCCAACACTCAAGTGGTGTTGATGATGTTAAATCGCCTAATTTGTGGTGATCAACAACACCTACAACACGTGCTTCATCGATGTCATCAGGTGCTTGTGTTTTTTCTGTGTGGTCAACGATATAAACGTCTTCGCCTGCGTAGCTAAGTTTTAGCTCAGGTGCTTCGAAACCGAATTTATCTAGGATAAATTGTGTTTCAGGTGATACTTCACCTAAACGCGCCGGGATCGCAGGTTCATTGATCTGGTTTTTTAAGTAAGCAAGCGCAATTGCACCGCAAATTGAATCTGAATCAGGGATCTTATGACCCACTACATACATTGACATTGACGGAACTCCTTTAAATTTGGCGGATATTTTAGCAAAGTATCGACAGATTGATACATAACAGACATGAAATTTTGTTGATCAATTACAACTGCCAATTAATGTCCTTTTTGGTTACACTTTAAGATATTGAAAACTGAGGAAGATACTGATGCGCTTGAGCCGAAAAGCATGGAATAATGTGGTGATTATTTCGATGCTATTGATGATTTTTTTCTTCAATGGCCTACATAAAAAGCTCAATACACAGCCCGTTGAAGAAGGAGTACAAGCATTACTCCCTGAGCAAAGCTTTATTTTGGCGATGGCATTTCCAGAATTAAAAATCGAGCGTATCGGCACCTCTTGGCGTAGCCAATCACTGCAAGAAACCACATGGCAAGGCGATGAGCAGCAGCTCGAACAACTTGTTGAACTTTGGCAACATCAAAAACTGACTATTGCCAGTCTCCCTGTGAGTAAAATTTCACAGACATCGGCTGATTATGTTGCCTCCGTGTGGCTAGCCGGGGAGCAGTTGCCAGCGGTGTATCAGTTGTACAACATAGATCAGCAATACTATTTATTAGATAAGCGGTTACAACGAGTATTTGAGCTTGAACAAGCTGATGCTGCTAAGTTATTTCCGTTATACCCGTTTTAAGAGAGTCACAGATGCCTGAATTACCAGAAGTTGAAGTTAGCCGTTTGGGAATAACGCCGCATGTGCTTAACCAAACAGTGACCAAAGTAAATATTCATAACGCCAGTATGCGTTGGCCTGTGCCTGATGATGTATATCAATTACAAGGACTTAAAGTTACTTCAGTGGAGCGTAGAGCAAAATATTTATTACTCGGTTGTGAGCTGGGTAGTGTTATTTTGCACTTAGGAATGTCGGGCAACTTACGAGTTGTGAGCGCAGATGAGCCATTAAAAAAGCACGACCATATCGAATTTATTTTAGCCTCAGGTAAAGCGTTAAGACTCAACGACGCGCGTCGCTTTGGTGCCTGCTTATGGCAAGCTCCAGGCGAATGTCATACCTTGCTAACCAAGCTTGGGCCGGAGCCACTTACCGATGAGTTTGCTGCAAAGCGTGTTTACGAACAGTCTAGAAATAAAAAAGTACCAATTAAACAGTTTATTATGGATAACGCTGTGGTAGTTGGTGTAGGTAATATCTATGCCAATGAGTCGTTATTTAAGGCCGGAATTCACCCGAAACGAGAAGCCGGCAAGGTGTCTTTAAAGCGTTATCAGCAATTAGTGCCTATTATTAAAGAAACACTCGCTGCGGCTATCACGCAAGGCGGCACAACATTAAAAGATTTTGCTCAAAGTGATGGTAAGCCCGGTTATTTTGCCCAGCAATTACTAGTTTATGGTCGCAAAGGTGAGCCATGTGTAACGTGTAAAGAGCCATTAAAAGAAATTAGATTAGGGCAAAGAAGCACTGTGTACTGCTCTAATTGTCAAAAATAACAATGAAGAAGCACGCCAAGGCGTGCTTTTTCATTACAGTTCAAATGGTGCTACACCAACGGCTTTCATCTTGTAGCCTACTTGAGCAATTTCACCAGACCAGGTTTCGGTGCTGATAACGCCTGTCACGACAATCGCATCGTAGAGGCTTTCGATTGGCACGCCATCTTTAATCGTGACATGCACAATTTGATTTGGTGGCGGTGGTGGCACGTGGATACATGCACCAAAATAAGGAACCAATAAAAACTCGGTGATCACTTCGCTGTCGCCTTCAAGCGGAACAACAAAACCAGGCAAACTTACTGATTGACCATTAAGTTCTTTTACCACGGGAGCATCAAGGTCTGGTTGCACCCAGTTTTGCTCAGAGCCTTCATGGTTTGCTTGCGCTTGGGTATCGATTTGCACATGACCTTTTGGAATTAAATCTTCCCAGAAGATTTCTTTAGGTGCGCCAGCATTAGCTCCAGCACACACAACTAATGCGACTAAAGCGATGAACTTTCGAAAAAACGGCATAACATTCCTTAAATTTTAATACTCATACCATCAGCAAGAGAGTAGAAATACGCGCGAGTTGCGGGAATTAACCCAACAATAAAGCCTGCGACCATTATCGCAGCTAAAAGCATGAGTTCATAGGATGACAATAAGGCTATATTTAGGCTTATTCCGGCATGGCTTTGCAAGTAATCTGCGCCGAGTAGCATTAAAGCATAGAATAATGCGATGCCAACAATGCAGCCTAGCCCTGTAATGAGTAATGATTCGACACTGACCAAGGTGAAAATATGCCAAGGTCTTGCGCCAACAGAGCGTAAAATAGCAAGCTCTCTGCGGCGTTGATTTAAGCTTGAAAGCAGGCTCGTTAACATGCCAAGTAAACTGATCAGCACCACGACGATAGAAAATAACAGTAAGATTTTTTCAACGATAGAGAGCATTTCCCAGAGTTCACGCAAAGTAACACCCGGCATGATGGCAAGCAGTGCCTCATCTTTGTATTGGTTAATATTACGACGCACTTGTAAGGTATAAAGTGGTGAATCGAAACCAAGTAAAAAAGCGGTTATTTGCTTTGGTGTGCCAACTAAATCAACATCATCATGCTGGTCGTGGTCGTGGTCGTGGTCGTGGTCGTGGTCATTTGCATCAGCCTGAGCGGGTTCATGCTGATGGGCATGACTGCCATGAATCGCGTCTATTGCTGCAAGTGGAATATGCAGGGTTTTATCAACAGGCGTGCCCGTTGGATTTAAAATACCGACCACTTTAAATGGGTTATCGTCATGATTATGAAAGCTGGTATTGCCCATGCCGTGCGCAATCACCACTTCATCACCAAGTTGATAGCCAAGGGTATTGGCAACCTCTGCACCTAAAACAACCTCAAATAAGTGATTAAATTCATGGCCTTGTGAAAAGCTCAACGACTGCTTTTTAGCAAAACGATAGTGCTCAAAATAGTCTTTATTTGTACCAAGTACAGCTAAACCTTTATGGCTGTCGCCAAGTGACATAGGAATAGCCCATTTCACACCCCGTTGCCCAGAGATGTATTGGTAACTTTTCCAACTCACACCATTATTAGCATGACCAATGCGAAATACCGAAGACAGCAGTAATTGGATATCGCCCGTTCGTGCACCGACAATTAAATCAGTGCCAGAAATTGTATTGCTAAAGCTACTTTTAGCATCAACTCGAACCCGCTCAATCGACATCAATAACATTACGCTGATAGCAATGGTAAACAGGGTGAGTAGGGCGCTGGCCTTTCGGTTTAATAAACTTTTTGCGGCGAGTTTAATGAGTAGCATCTGTGCCTCCTTGTAACTCAACAAGGCTGATACTGCGGGTAAATAGCGTTTGTAATGTTTCATCATGGCTAACAAAAATTAGCGTGCTATTTGCTGCGCTTGCCTGCTCAAATAACAATTTTACGAATGCTTGGCGATTTTGTGTGTCGAGTGCTGAGGTAGGTTCATCTGCAATAATAATTTCAGGGCTGCCAATAAAGGCTCGCGCTGCGGCAACTCTTTGTTGCTGACCTATACTCAGCTGTGCAACGGCTTGATGTTGCAAGGCGTCGTTTAATCCTAAAGCAGTGAGTAGGCGGCTTGCCTCCGCGGCTATTGTTGCACTATTTTTTAATGCGTTTTTTTGCCTTTGCTTTGAAAATTGGCAACCCAAAGTCACGTTTTCAATGGGCGATAAATAGGGCAGTAAATTAAAGTTTTGAAAAATATAGCCAATATGGTCGGCACGAAAACGGTCACGTTTACTATTACTCAGTTGGTTAATCGCTTTACCAAGAAGCTGGATATTGCCTTGTGTTGGCACTGTGACGCCAGCAAGCAGGGATAATAACGTTGATTTACCACAACCACTCGGACCGTGAAGAAAAACATGTTCGCCTTGATCAATATCTAGCTTAGTAATATTGATCGTCGGCTCAGGTTGTTTTGCGTGCCATTTAAAAAGCACATTTTCAAGCGTGATCATAACGACCTATGAATTGTTACCATCGCCAGTAATTTAACTCTTTGCGCATTTTAAAATTACGGATAAAATTACGTGGTTTCGGCTTAAGTGCAGGATTGCTCAATAGTAATTCATTGCTAGCAGCAAGTACACGTTGACTCGATAAGCCGTCTTGGTAAGGATGCAGTTGCTGGCAGAAGTGTTCGATTTTTGCCATTAATTCCGCAGGCTTACTCAATGCATAGTCAATTGCCTCGGCAACTTTATCTGCATCTGTAATATCAACTAAATGCTCACCAGCACCATGATTACAAAAAGTCACCACAGGTTTTCTTTGTAAGATAAACATAAGCAAAATAGACGAGGTATCACACAGCATAACATCCGCTGCTTGTAATAGTGGTAATACGTTATCAGTCTCGACAAAGGTTAGACTGTCGTTTTGTAGAGCCTTGTATTGTTCAACAATCTCGCTTGGCATTTTTGGGTGAAATTGCACCAAAATTCGCCACTTGCCTTGTTCACTGTATGCTTTTATTTGTTCGTATAATTTAGGTGCAAGAGAAAGGCGCCTTGAGAAAGTCGAGCAAATCAATAAGGTTTTTCTGTTGTCATCATGATTTTTGTATGGATTGTTTTCAATCTCACTAAAGTAAGGATCGAGCGTCGGCCAGCCCGTTTCTTTTACTTTAAAGAATCCATGTTGCTGGGCAAGCTCTAAAAAAGTAGTCGTGGTTGTTGGACCTTGAGTGCAATATAAGTCGAAGCACCCTCGAATATTAAAGTGATTATCAACACCTTTATTCATGCGCTTTCCTGAATTGAAACCATGGAAAACAGCCACTTTTTTACCAGGGATGAAATCCGGCACCACATTCCCTGGTACATACACGATATCTGGACGCCAGTCTTTGAGCTCATCTACTGATAATAATCGAATCTCATCTTGGTGAAGGAAGTTTGGATTTACTTCATCGCCGTACAAAAACCAGCGAACTTCGCCACCTCGGGCTAAAATCTCCCGTTGTAATGGGCGTAAGATCGCGTACGAATAGTTCTGCGAAATAAACATTAAGTATTTTTTGTTTGCGGTAGCTGCTAAGTAATCCAAGAAAACCTCCTATTGCGAGGTCGCTATTATAGCGAAATAATGTTTATGACAGCAAAATTACTGGAAGTTTAAATTTTTATGTTTTTTATCACGTCCGCAGGCTGCTGATGATAGTGCAATGATTGAGCTTTCAAGGCGTCTAGATTATTATAGGCGGCCATAACCCCAATCCCATACATGTGCTCACATGAGCATGCCAAATACTATCGGAGATAGCATGACTAGCTATAAAGTTTTAGACGTAAACGATGATTTACCGATCCGTACCAAAGGTGCGGTACACAGTGGTAAAGTGCGTTCAGTTTATTGGTTAACGGATGAAGACAGTGCTCGTTTAATTAATGAAAAAGGTTATCAAGTTCCAAAAGGAACTGAGCTAGCTATTATGGTTATTTCTGACCGTATTTCTGCGTTTGATTGTATTTGGCAAGGTGAAAACGGTTTAAATGGGGTGCCTGGTAAAGGCATCGCGCTAAACTCTGTTGCGTCTCATTGGTTTAAGTTATTTGATAAAGCAGGTCTTGCTGGTAACCATATTGTTGATATTCCACATCCATATGTATGGATTGTGCGTAAAGCAAGTACAGTAAAAGTTGAAGCCATTGCGCGCCAATATATTACTGGCAGTATGTGGCGTGACTACGCCAAAGGTACACGTAGTTTCTGTGGTATTGATTTACCAGAAGGCTTAGCTGCGAACCAAAAGTTAGATGAAGTGTTAATTACGCCATCAACGAAAGGCATTATTACCGGTGTTGCTGAGATCCCTGAAGTAGATGATGTAAATATTACCCGTGAAAATATTACGAATAACTTAGCTGTTTTTAACTTCAAATCTGAAGATGATGTCGCTAAATATGAGCAATTACTTGTTGAAGGCTTTAAGCTGATCAGTGATGAACTTGCACAGCTTGATCAAATCTTTGTCGATACTAAATTTGAATTTGGTTATGTTGAAGACATTGATGGTTCAGATAAGCTTATCTATATCGATGAAGTAGGCACACCAGACTCATCACGTATCTGGGATGGTCCAGCTTACCGTGACGGTAAAATCATTGAAAACTCAAAAGAGGGTTTCCGCCAGTTATTAATTAATAACGTGCCAGACAGCGACGTGTTATTAAATAAAGACCGTATGGGCGAGCGTGAGCAGCTTGCTAAAGACTACACCTTGCCAGAATCAGTGATGCTTGAAGTGTCTGATACCTACGTTGGCATTGCGAGTAAAATTATTGGTCAAGAAATCACTATTCCTAGTGACCCAAGAAATGAAGTAATCGCAATTTTAGATAGTGATTATGGCTTAATTAAGCACGATTAATAGGCATTTACTAATTTTATTCATAGCTAAAATGCTATTTTTAAAGCCAAGCTGTCACAAATAACATTGCTTGGCTTTTTATTACCTTCTGTACTCATTTCTGAATGATGTATAAGGTAATTAAACGGGATAAACATGATCCCAATAGTCTCCACCTTTCTGACATTACAGATTAATTGATAACGAAAGTAACACTAAGCAAAGTTATTACTGTAACTAATTCACTAAGTTTTAAGTTTTTCGTCAATACTTTCTTGCCTAAAACCGGTCTCTATCAATGAAATGATTAGGTATAACTTAACAATAGATTAATCTATACTGAATTGTGAACTAAGAGCGGAACTAATTAATTATGTTGATGTTTGCGAATTTTTTTAGCCGGGTATGTTACGTTGCTTTGTTATTAGGCTCAATGAATGTACTTTCAGCGGACTTTTCCTTTGTTGTACGCGATCAATTTGGAGAGCCATTAAAAGATGCTGTTATTGAGTTTAAGGATCAGCAGTTAAATCACCAAGATAACTTATCAGTTGCCGTCATGGACCAGGTTGATAAGCACTTTACTCCTAAAGTACTTGTTATTCAAAACGGGCAATTAGTTGACTTCCCAAATAGTGATAATATTCGCCATCATGTGTACTCATTCTCGACTGTAAAGCAATTTGACATCAAACTTTACTCTGGTCGGCCTGAAAAACCCGAAAAATTTGAATCACCCGGGATTGTTGTTCTCGGTTGTAATATCCATGATTCAATGGTCGGATACATTTATGTTGCAGATAGTTCAGAAGTGCTAAAAACGAGCGTAGATGGGAAGGTTCAATTAAATGTGAGTACATTTCCTGTTAGCTTTACGGTATGGCAACCAAACCAACAGAGTGATATCGATCAGAAAAAAACAATTACATTTGCTGATTCTTCGCAGGTTGCAGATATTGTCATTACTATAATAGAGCCGAAACCACGAAATACATTTGGAGAAATGTTTAAGGGTACTAATGATTAATAGTTTAAGAGGGCGAGTTATTGCCTTATGTGTTGGTCTTGTTCTGTTAACAAGCTTAGTCAGCCTAGTTAGTTCTTGGTGGTCTGCGAATCGTTTTAATGACCAAAAGCTTCTAGAAGATATTAATGTTGCTGAGAATGTTTTTAACCAGTATTTAAGTGCGAAAGAGAGCCTTCTTCTAACTGCTGCAAAAGTGTTAACAGCAGATTTCGGTTTTAAACAAGCTGTCGCAACTCAAGACGCCGATACTATCAGCAGTGTCTTAAATAATCATAGTAGGCGGATTAATGCTGATTTAATGATGCTCATAAACTTATCTGGGGAGCTTGTTTCTGCTAATACGGATTTCGCTCACATGCCAAATGAGTTTACGGCATTAATGAAGCAGTTATTAGATAACCCTGAGCAGTCAAATTTCATTGTTATCGAGCAGACTCTTTATCAAGTTATTATATTGCCAGTTCGAGCACCGAGAACAGTTGCATATAGTTTGGTTGGTTTTGAAATCACAGATCTAGTTGCCGAAGAGTTAAAAAAACTTACAACTATGGATGTAAGTTTTATCGGAGAGGATGATGATGTCGTTGAAACCTCTCTTGTTGATAAGCCAGAAGATAATGCAGTACTTAGGCATTTTGAAAATAAATCTACACAGCGAATTTTTGGGGAAAAGCCAGTTTATCGTAATCGCCTTGTTGAGCTACCTTCGGTTTCTGGGCATAAAGTATCAGTGCTACTAAGTGCCGATTTAACTCGAAGTTATCTTGAATTTGAGCAGCTCTTTTTTACTATTATTTCATTAGCAGCTATTACAGTTGTGATTGGTGTTTTAGCTAGTGGGATTTTGGCTAAAAACCTTACCACACCGCTTTCTAAACTTACTTTACTTGCTCAGCAATTCGCGCGGGGTAACTACAAAGCTGAATTTATAGGAAAAAAGCAAAGTACTGAAATTACGACGTTAGTTGATGCATTCAATAATATGGGTAATGACATTAAAGAACGTGAACGACAAATCAACTTTCAAGCAAGTCATGATACGTTAACAGGGTTTTTAACACGCAGTGCCATGTTGGAAATTATGGAATCGCTATTAGGGCAAGGCACTGAATATACTTTAGTTGCTATTGATATAAGAGGTTTGCGGCATATCAATGACAAACTTGGCCCTCGTATTGGAGATGATTGTTTAAGAGAAGTTGCTGAACGTATTAGTGAGTATTCTGAGCCGCTTGGTGGAGTTAATGCACGCATAGGTGGAGATGAGTTTTTAACCTTATTTCCAAGTGGAAAAGCAGAGCAATTAAAAAGTGGAGTCATGGATTTAATGGCTCAGCTACAAGTCGGTTACACTATTCAAGGCTTGAATATTACCTTGCGATTTAGCGCTGGTGTAGTTCATTGTACCTTTGAGGGAGTTAAGCCCGATGATCTAATGCGCCGAGTTTTAATCGCAATTGATACAGCTTCGTCAAAAAAGAAGAATGTTCATTATTATCAAAACGGCGAAGATGAAGAGTATCTGGAACGGTTGGCAATTATTGATGAATTAAAACATGCATTACAAGCAGACGATGGCCAATTGTTTATGACTTATCAACCAAAGCTAAATTTAAACACCTCTAAGATCGATAAAGTGGAAGCGCTGATCCGTTGGCAAAGAAAGGATGGGCAGTGGGTATCACCGGAGCTATTCATTGATTTAGCTGAGCAGTCAGGTGTTATTGTTGATTTGACTGCTTGGGTAGTTAAAACAGTTGTCACTCAAGTCGCAAGGTGGCAAGAACAAGGCATTATTATGCAAGCCGCTATCAATGTTTCGGCTCAAGATATTGCCTTCCCAAGCTTTTTCTCTCATTTGGCAAAACAATTAAAAGAGAATGATGTTAATGGACAGCTTATTACAATAGAGCTGACAGAACGCGACATGATAGAAAATGAAGAACAAGGTATTAAAGCATTAGAAAACCTAAAATCACTTGGGGTAAAAATATCGCTAGATGATTATGGTGTTGGGCAAACTTCATTGGGTCGCTTGAAATTACTACCTATCGATGAACTTAAGTTAGATAAATGCTTTATTCTTCAATTGGAGCAATCTAAACAAGATCAGTATATTGTTGAATCAACAATAAACTTAGGTCATCAGCTAGGTTTCTCTGTCGTTGCAGAAGGTGTTGAAAATAAAGCTTCTTTAGACTTTTTGAAACTAATGAAGTGCGATTATGCGCAAGGGTATTACTTGAGCAGGCCACTAAAATCAGAGCAGTTTTTACAATGGCTAGAGGTCTATAATGAAGCATCTTAATTGGCTATTTGGACTAACTTTCATTGTTTTTACAAGTTCAGGGTTTGCAGCTTCAGGTAAATTATTAGCAACGCCCGGAGTCTCTCAGGTTGAAGGCAGTGCGGGTGGTGGGATTGTTCCATGGGCTCAGCTCGCAGGCTATGCAAGTGATGATGAAATCGCTTTGAATGGCTTTTGCAGTCGTGCAAATGTAAGTGATTACCGCTTAGATGTTTGTGGTGCGCAGCTAAATGTTTATGATCGCGTGGAATTTAGTTATGCGGAGCAACGTTTCGAAGTTCCCGCATTAAATACCGATATTGAGCAATCAATTACCGGGGCAAAAGTACGCTTATATGGTGACATTGTTTACAGTAAATGGCCGCAATTAAGTTTAGGTGTGCAGCATAAGTCTTTAGATGATGGCAGTATTGCTAGTTTATTAGGTGCAAAAGATACCAGCGGTACCGATATTTACCTTGCTGCTAGTAAATTACATTTAGGGGCGCTTGCAGGGTATAATTGGTTTTGGAACACCACCTTTCGTTATAGCGATGCCAATCAGCTAGGTTTGTTAGGTTTTGGCGGTCCTGATAGTGATAAAAAATTGTTGTTTGAAGCATCTACAGCGGTGTTTTTAACCCATGAAATAGCTTTGGGCGTTGAGTATCGGGTAAAGTCCAATAACCTTGGTTTAGGAGAGCAAGATTGGCAGGATGTATTTGTGGCTTGGTTTCCTAATAAGTATGTTAGCATCACCGCTGCTTGGTTAGACTTAGGAAGTATTGCTGGTGCTGAAGACCAAACTGGTTGGTACTTATCAGTAACAGGGTATTGGTGATGATAAAAACACTTTTTACATTTGTATTTACCGTTATGCTTGTGGGTTGCGTAAGTAGCAATAATGGCACCTTGTACCAGCAACTTAATGGTAAACAAGGGGTTGAAAAATTGGTTGAAAGTTTTATCAATCAAATAGGCCATGACGAACAGATTTTAGCTTATTTTAAACAAAGCAATGTTGCGCATTTTCGCCAAGGCTTTATCACTCATTTGTGTAGTGTCACCGACGGTCCTTGTGAATACAAAGGCGATAACATGGTTGATATACACACTGGAATGAATATCTCAAAAAAAGACTTTAACCGTGTGGTAGAGCTTTTGATTAATGCTATGGACGAACAACAGATTCCACAAACAGTACAAAATAAAATTCTTAGTCGCTTAGCACCCCTTCGCCCTGAGATAATTGATATTTAGCTTGTACAAACTTCAATTGTGGGCTGAAACAAAAATGTAATTTATGTACAATGGCTATTGATTTAAGTTATTAAGTTGTAAATGATGCAGTTATATTTTGATGTTCAACATCTATATTATATTCCACAATACCTGCCTGTTTTAAAGGAGTTAAAAGAAAAAGGCCACAAAGTTTCGATGGTTTTCTATAAAGAACAAGATGAGTGTAGTCGTGCTGTATGTTGTGACTTTATAGATAAAAACGCAATAGTTGCAAAATGGTTAACGAGTGCGAGTGAAACCTTTGACTTTTATCAGAACTCAGATGCAGATTGGGTTGTATTTGGAAATACGTTCGTAGGTGCTGAGAATTTAAATAAAAAGACTGTACTGATGCAGCATGGAATCGGCCCAAAGCAATGCTATTACGACGTATCAAACAACAAGATGACAGTGCGGTTTGTTGAAGGTGAACACCGACTACAACGTTTAAAAATGCTCTATCCCGAAGGTAACTTTATTGATAGTGGCTACGCAAAATTAGACCCTATTATTAATCAGACTCTTGGTACTATTAACCTCAAAAACCTAGGCCTAGATCCAACAAAGAAAACCTTGCTGTATGCGCCTACTTTTTATCCAAGTTCTTTAGAATGTTTTAGCGATGATTTCCCTGAGCATTTTGATGAATTTAATATTATCGTTAAGCCTCATTTCTTTAGTTTGTTTAAGAAAAAATATAAAAAACAACGTCTAAAACTCGATAAGTGGGCCAACGCTAAGAATGTTTACCTTGCGAATGAGTACGATTTTGACCTTACTCCTTTTTTAGAACTTGCTGATATAATGATTTCTGATGCATCGTCAGCCATATTTGAGTTTGCAGCATTAGAAAAGCCTGTAATATGGTGTGATTTCTATAAGCTGCGCTGGTCTTACAGAGGTATTTTTTCTTATAGGCTAAAAGCTCGGCTTGATGAAGATATCAAGTACTTTAATGAGTTATGTGCTCGTGCAGGAAGTTATAAAGATTTAAAGTATTTATTAAGTTCAAGTTTTAATGAATCAGCTGAATTTAAAGAAAAAAGAAAAGAAATTGTTTATAAGCTGGCAGGTATTACCGATGGTCACTCTGCTAAGAGAATTGTATCTTATTTAGAGGAGCATCAATGAAGCGGGTAATTACATTTGGCACGTTCGATATTTTTCATGTGGGACACATCAATATATTAGAACGAGCTAAAGCGTTAGGAGATTATTTGATTGTTGGTGTATCTTCTGATGAACTAAACTTCTCTAAGAAAGGTCGAAAGCCCGTATATAGTGAAGCTGATAGGCTGAAAATTATTAGTTCATTGAAGTGTGTCGATGAGGTATTTGTAGAGCATTCTCTAGAATTAAAAGGTGAGTATATCAAAGATCATCAAGCTCACTTGCTAGTTATGGGGGATGATTGGGCTGGTCAATTTGATCAATTTAACCAAATTTGTGATGTAACTTATCTAGAGCGAACTCCCTCTATCTCTACAACAGAAATAATAGAAGTTGTAAGGCAACCTTCCAACTGTCATTTATAATTAATAAAATTGCTATATGCGCTAACGTTCAATCAAAAATAAGATGTGTAAATGGCTTTTTTATTTATCTCTCGCAATAATGTGCACGCCCGCTATTACAAAAAACTCACTAGGAAGCTGCCTTTAAAGAGTAAAGTGCATTGCATGGGCTTGCCTAGATTTACTGCTTTAAGATACTTGAGTCAGGCGAAAAAAGTTGATTTTAATAAAATAATTGCGGAACAACTCTTACGAAAACAAGCTCGAAACAAGCTATGGAAGAACCCACTGATAATCAAAAGTTACTCTGCTTTGATGTATTTAGTAGAGCGATGCCGGTTTGCCAAGTATTATGATTTATTGCAGTCAGAATCCCCACAAGCGCTAGTTATTTGGAATGGTAATAAATTACCTAATGTTACTGTTTGTATGGCTGCTAAGGCATTAGGAGTGACCACCTATTTCTATGAAAATGGGTTATTGCCCGGAACAACAAGCTTAGATCCTAAAGGTATTAACTTTGCGGCTTCTGTACCGCGAGATAGTCAATTTTATTTAAACTTTGATCCGCAAAGGAAGTTGCCATTTTCTGCGCCTGATTTAATTCCAAGAGCGGCTCATAAGAAGCGCTGTAAGTTTGACGCAATTGAGTTACCCAAAAAATACTTATTTGTGCCATTTCAAGTTCCACATGACACCCAAATAGCTTGTTATTCTCCTTGGCTTAAGTCCATGGAAGAATATTACGATGCTGTTGTTTCAGCCGTAAAAAAGTTAAATGATCCAGAACTTAAAGTTGTTTTTAAAGAGCACCCTTCATGGCATAAGCACTATGAACATTTGTACGACAAAGATGATGTTGCCGTTTTTGCTAACGGAAATTGTACTCGAGAACTTATTGATAATGCTGAGGCTGTGATCACCATTAACTCGACCGTTGGCTTAGAATCTTTATTACTTGATAAAAAAGTAATTACCTTAGGGCTTGCTTGTTACAACATTGATGAGCTTGTACTACACGCAAGTGAACAAGCTACTTTGGTTAAGTGCTTAGAAAAACTGCAGAATGGCTGGCAACCTAATAGTATTCTGAGAGATAAGTTTTTTACCTACTTAAAGCATGTGTATTGCTTGCCCGGTGTTTGGAAAGAATGTACAACGGAGCATGTTGAAGCGGTCGAAAAGCGTTTAACTCAGCAAGATACATTTGCACAGCTATCGCAAAAGGAAAGCAAATGAAGAACATCGTCTCGCCAGAATGGCTTAACGAGCACTTAAGTCACGATAATTTGGTTATTTTTGATGCAGGAATGGTACGCCCTGGTTTACCGGGAGAATATGCACCTAAGGCGATGCTTCCTAATGCACAGCGTTTTGATTTCAAAAAAACGCTAGCAGATAACAGCAATCCTGTACCAAGTATGATGTGCAGTAGTGAGCAGTTCACAGAGCATATGCAACTTGCTGGTGTTAACCAAGACTCTCTGGTTGTGATTTATGAAGACCAAGGCTTGTTCAGTTCTGCCCGTGCGTGGTGGATGTTTAAAGCAATGGGCTTTGATAATGTAAAAGTTTTAAGCGGTGGTTTGGCTAAGTGGCAAGCACTTGGCTTTGCAACACAAGCAAGTTACTCAGCTGCTTCTGGTCAAGGCAACTTTGTTGCCAGCCCGCGTGTTGATTACTTCATCAGTGCTGAGCAAGTACTTAACTCACTTGATGAACAAAGCACACTAACACTTGATGCTCGTCCTTATGAGCGCTTTACCGGTGAACACGCTGAGCCGCGTGAAGGCATGCGCAGTGGTCATATTCCAAATAGTCGCAGTTTATCTCTTGCAACAGTGCTAAATAACGGTGAGCTTAAATCGCTAAGCGAGTTGCAGGCATTATTTGAGCAACACATAGCGCCGCATCACACCCAGTTGCAGTTTAGCTGTGGTTCAGGTGTAACCGCTTGCGCAATTGCATTGTGTGCCGATGAATGCGGTTACGCTAACTTACGTGTTTACGATGGCTCATGGAGTGAGTGGGGCGCTCGTCACGAGCTACCTATTGAAATAGGCCCGCATCAATAAACTCAGCGTAATTTTGCCAGCTGCCGATACTGTTTTTATTCAGTGGCTGGCGAATTTGCTTTTTACTCGCCGTGGCTGATGCTGCATTGTTTTTATAAAAAGTCAGGCAGTTTTCCTGCCAGCTTAAATCACAAAACGCATAGAGCTTTTGAGTTTGTGGGGTAGGTTCTGCCACCAATTGCTCATAGCTTTGCAAAAAAACGTTCTCAGGATACTTGTTGGCAAAATGACTGACTAATGCCGAGTAATCTTGATGGAACGAGGCAATATCTTCAAGTGTAAAACTGTAGTGATGAAACACACTTTGCGGGTTATACATCTGCCTAAAATTGGCGATGCTGCAATCTTGCCAGCCCCGCTGCATACAAACGATTTTAGCATTAGGAAAAGCCGCTAAAATAAAATCAATATAGTAAAAGTTAAATGGCTGTTTATCACAACTTCTTAGGCCGCCACTTAGTAGCTCGGCTCTCTGTTGATAGCTAGCCAGTGCTGTCTTTATCGCCTCAGATTGATATGCCTTATCGAGCATTTCGCTGTCAATTACACGAGTTGATTGCGTGGCGTGCTGTATGAGTTGCGCAATATCGTTTAATTCCCCAACTCCTTGCAGTTTTGAACTTTGATTAAGGATTTTCTCAACTAAGGTTGTACCAGAGCGGGGCATGCCAACAACAAAAACGGGTGCGAACGCAGAGTCACTACTTTTAATTGCTTGCTGTTTGCTCTGAGTAATAAGTTTTTGACAAAAGTGGCGATGCTGTGTGGCTTGATAATTAAGTTTACCGGCTATGGCTTGCTTACTTAGTGCAAAGTATTTAAATGCATTTTTGTAGTCATTAAGGTGCTCATAATTAAGAGCAAGACTATGAAAATACACTTGTTGTTCAACAATGCTTTTTTCTTTATCCGCCAAGGCTTGTAGTTTTTGGATATGTTGCTCTGCATCTATAGCAGTATTGAGTTCAGCCTGTGAATAGTGGGCTTGATAAAAGCGAGGTTGCTTTTTGGTTAGTTGCAGCAGCAAGCTTTTAGCCTTATCGAACAGTCCGTGAATTTTATAACACACTGCCAAATTATAGCTAATTTGTGGGTTATCTTTATTGCGTTGGTAGGCTGCTTTTTGAAAGCTAAGGGCGTCGTTATAATACCCTAAACGGGTCGCGATATTGGCTAATGTATCAAAGTCAGTGGCACTAAAGTCAGCTGCTTGTTTAGCACTTTGATAGTGCACAGCTGCATTACTTACTTTGCCTAACAGTACATATAACTTGGCAAGTGCTAAATGATAAATCGCAAAAGGGGCTAGGCTTAGCGCTTTTTCAAGCAGCTTAATCGCTTTGTTGATATCGCCAGCTGCGGTGTTGACTTCGCTGAGTAAAAAGTAACAAACGTGGTCTTCAGGATTTTGTTTTAGGCGCTGCACAAGTAGGTGATGTGCATCGTTTAGTTGCTTGTTGTTTAACAACTGTTGGATATGAGCGCGAAGCGCTTGTTGGGTATCATTTAGCATAAGCGCATAGTATATCAATTAATTATTTTCAGGTATTAAAAAGCCCTGCCTAAAGGCGGCAAGGCTTTTATGGTGATGTTTAATTACAGCTCAAAGTTGTAGCTAAACTTCATACCGATAGTACGAGGCGCGGTGGTGTAGTGACCATAAACACGCTGTAGCTCAGGTAGCTCTTTGTTAAGCTCAGCATATTGTGACATACCTGCCCAAGACTTATCACGACGTACAGAAGTGAATGCGTACTTATCGAATAAGTTGTCTACGTAAAGCGTTGCAGACCACATATCACCGGTAATTTTTGCAGATAAGTTACTTAGTGCATAACCAGGTAATACTTCGCCGTCTGCTTTTAAACCTACTTTGGTGATCACATCGCTTTGCGCTGTGATACCGTAGTTTACGCTTAATAACTTATCGCCTAGGATATCTTGCTCGTAACGAAGACCAAACGAGAATTGATGCTCAGGAGCGCCCGGTAAACGGTTGCCCTTAGCGCCATCATAGTAGCTTTGGTACTCTATTACCTCTTCATCAACTAGAATCCCTAATAACTCAGGTGCATCTTCTGTCAATTCAGCCTTTGCATACGCGTATGTCGCATATGCAGCCCAGTTATCACCAATCATAGCGCGAGTAGAAAGCTCAACACCTTTTGAATTTGCAGTGCCCGCGTTCGAGGTAATTAATTCTTGACCATTTACAGTGCTACTACCCACTTGCGCATCTTTCCAATCAACATTAAATAGAGCCGCATTGAAATGTAGGCGGTTACGTAACCATGATGACTTAAAGCCTAGCTCGTAGTTGACTGTTGTATCTGGTTTGTAATCTTCTTCGTTTGGCAGGGCACAAACAATTTGTTGCTCAGGTAGTACATCAGGGCAAGGAGCAATACCGTTACCACCACCAATACGGAAGCCTTCACTCACTGTAAAGTAAGCAAGTACACCATTATCGAATGTATAGTTAGCATTAAATTTAAATAAGTTACCGTTATCACTAGCGCTCACATTTTCCATAACAAGGTTATCTAGTGAATCAAAATCACCAGAATAAAGCGGTGTTGCAGAGCCTGACGTTGTTGATACATCGTATTCGTAAAAACGAGCACCTAAAGTTACATCAAACTGATCTGTAATGCTGTAGCCGATTTCACCAAAAAGTGCTTTTTCAGTGGTTTCACTATCTGAAATTAGAATGTACTCAAGATCTTGTTCAACATTAGGAATACCACCACCCCAGTACTCAGTCAGACCCGGCGTGTACTCACGGTCATCTGAGTGACTTTCTACTTTGTTGTAGAAGCCTCCTATAATCCAGTTAAAAGCGCTATTGCTATTTGACACTAAACGAAGTTCTTGCGTGAAGGTATCGCGATCTGAGGTGTCGTGCGTGTAGCCAACAAATGCAGGGAAGTCGGCATAACCTGACCAAATATCGTAAAGTAGATCGGTTTGATCGCGTTGACCAGACTGCTCATAGCTAGACCAACCAGATGCAGATACCAGCTCAGCAAAACCAAGATCTGCTTTCACTTCTAAACTTAATAGATCGTTTTCTTCTTCACCAGGCTCAAGAACACGAGCTACGTTTTCGTATTTTCCAGGAATCCCTTGTAGCGCACTACTATCAGCAAGAGAGTCGTATTGCGATGTCGAGTTACCGCCATTTTCTTGCTTTTGATAGAAGTAGTTTAGCGTTGCATCAACATCTTCGGTTGCAAGCCAACGAAGTGATAAACGTGCAGTGGTGATTTGCTCATCGTTAACATCGCTTACGCTTTTTAAGTTGGCATTTACATCGCTGCTGTCTGAAAAGTCAGGATTTGGGTTTGATACACCCGGTTCTTGAACCACGTGCGTGTAGTCAATGTAACCAGGGTTATCGTAATAATTTAAGCTAGCACGAAGCGCTAATTTTTCTTCAATTAGCGGGGTGTTGAATACCACACCAAACTCACCACCTGTGCCGTCACTTTCGTTAATGCTAAATATATCGCCGGTAACCTTACCTTCGGTGATATCAAGCTCAGGTTGCTTTAGTAAGTAACGAATTGCACCACCTAAAGTACCTGCACCATACAGTGTACCTTGTGGGCCAATTAACACTTCAACACGGTCAACATCAGTTAAACGTAAGTCGATGCTCAGTGGAATTTCACCAACATAGGTTGCCACTGTGCCGCTATCAGAAATACGGTCAGAGGTATTTGTATTCAAACCACGAACGATAATCGGAGAACCTTCACGGCCACCTTGATCAGAAATTGTTAAGCCAGGTACCCAGCGTGCGACATCTTCTAGATCGCCAATGTTTTGGTCGCTAATTACATCGCCATTGAGCGCTGTGATATTAAGCGGTGCATCTTGCACAGAGCCTGCACGTCGTGTTGCAGTAATTTGAATAGTTTCAATTGATTTATCAACTTCGATAGCATCTTCTGCAGCAAACGCCATATTGTTATTGATTAAAACTGCAGAAATTGCACTTGCAAGTAGAGCAGGCTTAAAGGTGTTCATGATTGATTCCGACTTAGTTACAGTATATTTATGCTTAAAAAATAGACTTTACTAGTGATTTAAGCTTAAAAATTGATGATTTAGTGAATTTATATCCAATTATAATGTATTTTTATTCTTGTCGTCCATGTGTTATTTGCAATTAAATGCAAAATAATTGAATAAATACTCTTTAAGAGGTTAGCTGTCGGAATAAGGGCAATGAGTACAGCCATTACTACAGCAGTGGCCACGTTTTAAAAAGAACCAGCGGCTAAATACCATGTAGTTGTTTTGCATGGTGTAATCGAGATTTTCTATTAAGTTACCTTGAGTAAAATAAGGCTTAGCAAAGGCAAGCTGCTGTTCAAGAGGCTGTTGGTAAAGTTTAGATAAAAATGAATTGATCTTTTTTATAGTACAGTCTCGGCATAAACATTCTGTTGCTGCCTCATCGAGTGGTAAAATATTGGGCAGCTCACTACACCAACAGGCATTAATATTGTCGGCTTGGCAGTGAAGGGTTGCTTTGCATTGTGAGCAAGTAAGGGTTGTCATTAAGTAAAAAGATGCTTTGAAATTGAAAAGGTAAGCATAGCAAATGGATAAATTAGACGCATTAGATGAGTTTGCTCGTTTTGGTGATAACCGATTTGAGGCAATTTCAGTAATTACCAGTACTCCAGACACGCAAGGTGATGTGTATATTCTAACGCAAGACGTTTTCTGTCAGGTTTTACAGCGTGTTATCGACGGCGAAATCGATATCGATGAATTAGAACTTTGGGCAAACGTATTAGAGTCTAGGCAAGACATCGACGAAAGCGCCGTTGAAGGGGCTATTTATGCACTAAGTAATAACGAGCAAATGGGTGAGTTAAATAAAAGTACGCTAGAGAAGTTGTTAAGAATAATTCACTAGTATGAACGAGATTGAGAGTCGAAAGCTTTAAGCAAACCTTAAAGCTTTCGCTCATTAGCCAATGGGTTAGTGAGAAACGACAATTAAACGAATTGCATCCAGTTTAACTTGGGCTTTTTCGATGTAAGTAGTGAGTTCACTACGTTGCTTATCAAAAAAGCTAAGCTCTTCATCACGAATATTCGGGTTGATCTGCTTAAGTGCCGTTAAACGAGCTTGTTCTTCACCAAGGGCAGTTTGCATTTTCTCTAGTGATTCAGCACGCAGTGCTTCTAGCTTGGTTTGTGCCATGCCTTGTGCGCTGGTGATCATTGGGTGAATGGCACTTTGTAGCGCGCTGGCTAATTTACTTGCAGTTTGGCGACCAACCGCAGACAACTGCTGATTGAAAGCATCAAAAGCAACATTATCAGCCAGATTGTTACTGCCCTTATCTAATAAGATACGAATAGGCGTTGGTGGCAAGAAGCGGCCAACTTGAAGTGCTTTAGGCGCCATGGCTTCAGCAATGAAAATGAGCTCAACAAAGAAGGTACCAGCAGGTAGCTTTTTGTTTTTCAGTAACGCCACAGAGGCAGTACCAAAGTCATCATCACAAATCATGTCTAAGCTGCCTTGCACCATTGGGTGGTCCCAGCTGATGAAATGGGCGTCTTCTTGCGAAAGCGAGGTGCTGCGATCAAACGTTACTGTGATGCCATCATCTTTCAAACATGGGAAGGATGGGTTTAGCATGTGCTCAGTTGGTTTTAAGATAATGGTATTTTCACCTTTATCTTCTTGGCTTACACCAAAGGTGTCGAACACATTGATCATATAGCTTGGTAGCGTGAATTGGTCGTCTAATTCTTCGATATCAGCAACAAGGCTTTCTGCTCGGCCTTGGCCACTTGAATGCAGCTCTAGTAAGCGGTCACGACCACTTTCCATTTGCTTACGAAGCTTAGCATTTTGACCCGCCACTTGTTCTAGCAGTGGGTCTAGCTCTTCTTCGTCGCAATTGTGTGCACCAATAAACTCAAGCAATTCTTCGCCATACTCTTTATACAGCATTTGCCCTGTTGTCGATGTTGTTTCAAACGCATCTAGGCCCTCGTTGTACCAACGAAGTAACACTTCTTGTGCGGTGTTTTCAAAATACGGCACATGAATGTTTACGTCTTGAGTTTGACCAATACGGTCAAGACGACCAATGCGTTGCTCGAGTAAGTCTGGATTAAGTGGTAAATCAAACAGTACTAAGTGATGCGAGAATTGGAAGTTACGACCTTCAGAACCAATTTCAGAGCAAAGTAGAATTTGTGCGCTGTCGTACTCGTCGGCAAAGTAAGCCGCAGCACGGTCACGTTCAACAATCGACATACCTTCATGGAAAACTGAGGCTTTAATTGCTTCACGCTCGCGTAAAATCTGTTCTAGGCTAAGTGCGGTTTCGGCTTTAGCACAGATAAGCAATACTTTTTCGTGTTTAAGGGTTTTTAAGGTTTCGATTAACCAATCAACACGTGGGTCAAATGCGCCCCAGCTAGCATTTTCACCTTCAAACTCTTGGAAGATCTTTTCAGGGAATAGAGCGCGAAGTGCCGTTAGTTCAGCATTTTGAATGCCGCCCATGTTACCCAGTACCGACATCGCCGTTTTATATTGTTTAGGCATTGCCATAGGGTATGCATGAAGCTTACGGCTTGGGTAACCATCAATACCGCTGCGGCTATTTCTAAATAAAATACGACCCGTACCATGGCGGTCCAGCAGCATTGATAAAATTTCGTTGCGCGCCGTTTCATCACCTTGCTCAGCTTTCGTTAAAAGGTCAGTGATGTCGGTTTCTTTTAATAGCTCTTTTAATGTTGCACGAGATGCATCATCAAGACCTTTTTCACCCAGTAATTGATTAGCAGCTTCAGCAACTTCTTTGTAGTTGCTTTCTTCTTCAACAAACGCATCGTAGTCGTAGAAACGATCAGGGTCGAGTAATTGCAAGCGGGCAAAGTGACTGCGGTGACCAAGTTGATCTGGCGTCGCTGTTAATAAGATAAGACCTGGAATATCTTGGCTTAACTCTGCCATGCGTTGGTATTCAGTGCTTGGCTTACCATTATTGATACTTAAATGGTGCGCTTCATCAACCACTAATAAATCCCAATCAGCCAGAGTTGCTTGCTCAAACCAACGTTTTTTCTTGCTTAAGAATTCAAGGCTAGTAAGTACTAACTGTTCTGTTTCGAATACGTTTGGAGAGTCTGCAAATGCTTCATCACAACGTTCTTCATCAAAGATTGAAAAACGTAAGTTAAAGCGGCGTAGCATTTCTACTAACCACTGATGCTGTAAGTTTTCAGGCACAACAATCAATACGCGGCTAGCACGGCCACTGATGATTTGTTGATGTAAAATCATACCCGCTTCAATGGTTTTACCTAAACCCACTTCATCAGAAAGTAATACGCGTGGTGCAAAACGTTTACCCACTTCTTGTGCAATATAAAGCTGATGCGGAATAAGGTTTGCACGCTGGCCAATTAAACCTTTTAAAGGAGATTGTTGGCGCTCAAACTGGTGCTGCCAAGTTTGGTAGCGCAGGGTATAGCGGTCAAAGCGGTCCACTTGACCTGCAAATAAACGGTCTTGTGGTTTATTGAATTTGATAAAGTGATCTAAAAAGGTTTCTTTTAACTGCGCTTTTTCACCATTATCAACGCGAATGCCGTGATAGCATAGTAACTCGCCTTGCTCTTCAACAGACTCAACTTCTAATTCCCACTCTTCAACGCTGCGAATAATATCACCTGGATTAAATGCGACACGAGTAACAGGCGCTTCTGTTAAAGAATAAACTCTGTTTTCTCCACTGGCTGGAAATAAAATGCTGACCTGACGGCCTTCAAGGGCAACAACGGTGCCTAATCCTAAATCTGACTCAGTATCACTGATCCAACGCTGACCTAAGGAAAAATTCATGTATGTCTCGTCTATGAAGAAAAAAGGCGGCTATGTTACCTGTAACGCCATGCTACTTCAAGGCAGTAAACTCGCCGCACACAATTAAATTTAGTCAACCATTTTAAGCCATTATCAATGGTAAAAATTGTATTTATTTTAACCAGTTAAATAATTGTATATTTGTTTGTCATAAAAAGGACTTTTGTCGTAAATAGACTAAACTGAGTATATACCTGACGAATAAACTATAGCTTCATCCGCCGCTTGTTTAGTTTATTGGGTATAGCATAAAAATCATAAAACGTAAGGAAAGTGCTATGGAAAAAGCTTCGAACCTTGATAGTAAAATGTATGTGCTCGATACCAATGTATTACTCCACGAACCTCTCGCTTATTTATCTTTCCAAGAACATGATGTTGTTATCCCCATGACAGTATTAGAAGAGCTCGACCACATTAAAGATAGGAAACATGACGTTAGCCGTGACGCCCGTGTTGCTATTCGTGGTTTAGATGAAGTGCTAAAGGACGCTTCGCCAGAGCAAATGTTGCAGGGTGTCGCGCTCCCTAGTAACAAAAAGGCAAAATCAGAATCTCGTGGCCGCTTAATTATTGTTAATGACCATTTATTTGCAGACAGTATTTCGGGTTTACCTGGCAACGAAAACGACCATCGTATTATCAATTGCGCTGTACATCTGCAAAAACAGCACAGTGACAGCAAGGTGGTGCTTGTCACTAAAGACATCAATATGCGCCTTAAAGCGAAAGGGGCAGGGCTTAAATTTGTTGAAGACTACAGAACAGACCAATTAATTGACGACATAGCGTTGCTTACAAGCGGCTATAAAAAAATTGAAGGTGATTTTTGGCAACAGGTTGGAGAATGTGAAACAGAGCAGCAAGGCCGAGATACCTATCATCATGTTGCAAAAAGCACGATTAGCGATGTGTTCTGCAATGAATATATTTTAGATGAAAGTGACCACTTTGCGGCTCGAGTAACAAGCTACGATGATAAACAAATTACTTTAAAAGATATCAGTGTTGAGCGCTTGATGAGTCATACCGCGTGGGGCGTTAAGCCAAAAAATGTCTATCAAGGTATGGCACTTGATGCGCTACTTGACCCAAGTATTGAATTGGTAATTTTAACTGGCCCCGCTGGCTGTGGTAAAACCTTACTTGCTCTTGCTAGTGCCCTCGAAATGATTATTGAAAAAGGCATTTACGATAAAGTGATTGTTACGCGTAATACCCCAGAGATTGCTGAATCAATTGGCTTTTTACCTGGCACTGAAGAAGAGAAAATGGCGCCGTGGTTAGCTGCCATTACCGATACGTTAGAAGTGCTGCATAAAGGGGACGAAAATCCAATTTCGAGCCGTAATTACATTATGGAAAAAGCCAATGTACAGTTTAAATCGGTAAACTTTATGCGTGGTCGTAGTATTCAAAATGCGGTTGTCATTTTGGATGAAAGTCAAAACTTAACTGCTTCACAACTGAAAACCATTATCACTCGCTGCGGCGAAGGCACTAAACTCATTTGCTCAGGTAACCTAGCGCAAATTGATAGTAATTACCTCACGCCAGTCACCTCAGGCTTAACTTATATTGTTGAACGTTTTAAAGATTTTCAGGGCAGTGCCACCGTTAACTTAAACGGTGTGGTACGTAGTCGCTTAGCCAGCTTTGCTGAAGAAAATTTATAACTTGCCAGTATTCCTATGCCTCGTTAACCTAGCTTTATCGAGGTAAGGTACTTATAAGCCAGTGAATTTTTTACCGTTAAAGCATTACTATCGCTCTTTAGCAGTGGCACTTATTGTGCCGCTGTTAGTGGCGTTTTTTTTGTGTTTACACCTATATAATTTAAAACTTGAGCGGGCGATAGAAAGCAGGCAAAGCGGGTTTAATAATATATCCGCTCAGCTTAGCCATGCGATGAGTGCCGCAGATGGCCTTATAGACACCATGTTCAAGCTTTACGAGCAGCCACTTTCTTATGATTTTGATCCAAGTTGGGCACGCAATGTGAATCAATATGATCACTATTACTACCAAAGTGTTGGCGATGGAGTGGGGGAGATAGTCGGGCAAGGAAAGTTTGCCTCAACCGCTTATGCAATTAATCAATGGCGGCGAGTTATCGCCCTTGGCCCCTCTTTTAATACTACCCTGTCACTTGTTCAATCTTTAGAGGCGGTTGCTTATGTTAATGAGCAAGGTTTTGTTTATATTAAGCGCCGCAACACAGCAAAAAGTGAATTATTGACCAGTGTGTTAGATAACAAATTTAGACCTCAATTATTTAATAGTAATAAGCTTTCCTCAAGCTCTGTGTTGACAATTAATGGCCATGCTTATTTTGCAATTGGTAAGCAGCGAGCAGCCAATAGTCGTGATTACATCGTGCTGATTTATGATCTTAAAGCAATTTCTAGCTGGTTAAAGAAAATAGCGCCTAACTATGGTGAGTATATTTTTATCAACCAAGATAACCAAGTTATTGCCAGCTCAAAAACAGCGCTTAACACTGCCATCAGTGCCAGCGAACATTGGCCGAATGTTGCTGTCGATATGCGAAAGAATAACCACAGCCATTTAGTGCAAGAAGCAACAAATTTACCCATTTACACTCGTTTCTATGAATCAAAGCAGGCCCTGAGTGAACCTATTGGTTACGACATCTTTTTAGAATTCGCGTTTTTGAGTGTGTTTTTAGTGATGATGTTCAGCGCTGTTTTTTGGCTGAGTCAACGTATTTTTGTAAAACCAATGACGCACTTAATGAATTACCTTGAGCAGCATGATGAAGGTAAACAAGCGTTAGTTCATTATCGTATTCCTGTCGATTGGCAGCCTTGGTTCAGCCGTGTAAAACGAGTGTTTAGCCGCAATGAAGAGCTCGTCCAATCATTACAAGAGGCGAATAAAGCGCTTGATTCTCAGGTACAGGTAAAGTCAAAACAATTGCGTCGTAGTATTGATGCGAAAGAACGTCACTTAGCGTTATTAAATACCATGCTCAATAACGTGCCGGATCTTATTTATTTTAAGAATATTGATGGCTCGTTTTTAGGCTGTAATAAAGCGTATGAAGGCTATATTGGTTTGCCACAAGAGAAGTTAGTAGGCCAGCAATTATGTGATATTAGTGATGATAACGGCGAGTTAAATGAACTTGAGAAGCAGGTTTTAAGAGACAAAAAAACGTATCAAACTCGTCTTTCAAATTATGAGAAAACTTACCTTTTTAGCATTGTGCCATTTTACAACGAGCACCAGCAATTTCTTGGTACCATGGCGATTGGTCGTGATATTACCGAGCAGTATAATGCACTGAATGCACTACAAAGCTCCGAAGCGAAATTGCGCAGTGCAATGGAGTACGCAGCGAATGGGGTGCTTCTGGTATCACTTGAAGATCAAGTGCTGCAAGCAAATAAAGCGGCACGAAAAATCTTTGCAATTGAAAACGTTAATGGCCTCGAGTTGACAAACTTATTTGCTGAGCAGTCTTATCAGACGTTGAAAAATACTCTGACAGAGCTGCTGCATGAGAAGAAAAAAGTTTATCACTTTAGTCTTGAGCAGCAAGAACAGCAGCGCTGGCTGCAAATTAGTGTGTCCCTAGTTTGGAATGCCGAGCAAACACCAGATTATTATGTTGTTCATGTACAGGATGTGACGGATTTAGTGCAAGAAAAAGATGATGCAGAGCGGGCAACGCTCGCTAAAAGCCGCTTTATTGCTAATCTAAGTCATGAAATACGCACACCACTCAATGCAGTACTAGGCTTAATTGATGTTATTGCATTGCAAGGGCTAACTGAGCATCAGCGCACTCATGCAGAGCAGGCAAAAACAGCAGCTAATAGTTTACTGACGCTTTTAAATCGAATGCTTGATTTTGCACGTGCCGAAAGTGCTCAACTGGAAATGAATAAAGCGCCTATGAGTTTATCTGATCTAATTGATTTTAGTCGAGGCGTGATCACTCCCTTATGCACAAATAAAGGCATTGATTTTATCATTTACCGTGACGAGAACATCAACGAATTCTTAATTGGCGACCAAATTTGTTTGCAGCAAGTATTAGCCAATTTATTGACAAATGCAGCCAAGTTTACTGAACAAGGCACAATAACTCTGTGTTTAGAGCTGATTGAAGAGTCTTTAGAGCAGCAACTAATTTGTTTTACAGTTAAAGATACAGGTATAGGTATAAATAAGGCTGATCAAGGGCGGTTATTTGATGCTTTTACGCAAGGAGATGAGTCTTTAACACGCTCTCATCAGGGGGTCGGTTTAGGTTTAGCGATTGTTAAATATGAAGTCGCTTTAATGGGCGGAGAGATAAAACTTGATAGTGAAAAAGGCAAAGGCAGCAAATTTAGTTTTTGCTTACAGCTAGATAAAGCATCAGGACCTACAAAAAGAGAATTAGTTTGTTTGCCTTCGAGTACAGACTTATCTGGACTTTTAGTACTTGCAGTTGATGATAATCCGCTTAATTTGAGCATCATTAAGAGTATTTTGGAGCAAATAGATATTACTGTCATTTGTGCTCTAAATGGTAAAAAAGGTATAGAAATTGCTAAAGAGATCAAACCTGACGTAATTTTTATGGATATTCAAATGCCTGTGATGGATGGTTGCCAAGCGACGCGAATTATTCGTCAATTATACACCAAAGAGCAAATGCCGATATACGCGCTTACCGCTCATAGTGAGGCTGCAGATATTGAGCATTCAATTGCGGCAGGAATGAATAAACACCTAACTAAACCTATTGTTGCGAGTAAATTGTTTTTAGCAATGAGTGAGCTTAAAAACTCAAAAGAAGCTTTTTTTGATAAGGTTTTTATCTTATCTCAGTTTGGAAATGATAATAAGTTAGTATTAACTATGTTGTCGAAGTTTGCGACTATGGCAGCAGAGCAGTTAATACAAATTTCTACATTAAAGACTACCGACGAGTTGATCCGCGTGGTGCATAATGTGAAAGGATCGGCTGGTAACCTTGGGTTTAAACGATTGTCAGCGTGCGCTCAGCATTGCGAGGCTACACTAAAAGCTAAAGGTGAACTTTCCGAACAATTAATTGATGAGTTGCAATGCCTAATAAAACAGGTTATTGCCTTTATCATCGAACAAGGATCTACTGATGTTGAAAAGAGCCAAGGTACTGATTGTTGATGACGATCCGTTAAACCGCTTGGTATTAGAAAAAACATTACAGCAAGACTATGATGTTTTTTGTGTTGAGAGTGGCGAAAAAGCACTGACGTTTCTAAAAACACAAAGTGTGGATCTGTTGATCTTGGATATTGTAATGCCAGGAATCGACGGCTATGAAGTACTCAACAAATTAAAAGAAAACGCAACGACAAGCATGCTACCGGTAATCTTTATCTCGGCAAATACTAGCCATGATGATGAAGCTAAAGGGTTAGAATTAGGGGCGATGGATTACATCACCAAACCTTTTAGTGCAGCGATCGTTCGTGCACGTGTGCGCAATCAATTAATGATCAAACAAAAAAATGACTTGCTTGAAATGCTCGCCTCAATTGATGGCCTAACAGAGATCCCAAACCGACGTTATTTAGATGAAAACTTAGCGCGAGAGTGGCGTCGTTGTCGTCGTGATCAAACACCATTATCAGTATTATTAATGGATGTTGATCACTTTAAACGTTACAACGATTGTTATGGTCACCGAGCAGGCGATGATTGTTTAAAACAAATTGCTCATGCCTTAGTTGGAGCATGTGAGCGAGGTAGTGACTTTGTTGCTCGTTATGGCGGTGAAGAGTTTGCAGCAGTACTTCCAAATACCTCTGCAAAAGAAGCTATGTCGTTTGCAAACAAATTACGTAATGCCGTTAATGAGTTAAATATTCCGCATAAAGCGTCACTAAATGCCGACCATGTCACAATTAGTATTGGTATTGCGACCACGGAAAATGGCCAGGTGTATGCAGAGCAAACATTACTTGAAGAAGCTGATTTAGGTCTTTATCAGGCAAAAGATGCTGGGCGTGATCAGATAGTATCGAGAATGATAGCTATGAGTGAACATAAGTAGGCAATAGCTGCCTACTTACAGAATTTAAATATGCAAGCTAGCCATTGCTAAGTGATTTATAAATCGTATCACCCACACCGATTAACTTATCATTTTTAAAAACCAGTGGTGTACATTCGTCTTTAGTCATCTTGCCATCAGAATGAATACTATGGGTTGCATAGAATAATACTTGGTACACATCATCACCCTGCTTTAATAACTCGGTAAAGTTAGGAGTATTTAGTTTGTTTAATACAGTTTGATAGCTGGTATCTAATGCAAGATTAGAGATCACTTCACGGTTATTTTTATGCTGCTTTTGCCAGCTAGATGAGCTACCAGCCCAATGTGTGTCTGCTTCACCGTCAGAAACAGCAATGACACAACCAGTTAAAAATGGTGCAGTTAGCGCGGCAATTAGAAGTGCTTTTTTCATGTTCTTTTATCCCGTAGAAATTGTTTTATAGTTGTTCACTTAATTGCAAACTACTTGCCAAACTTCTAAATCATAACTAAATCAATTATTTATGCTGTTTTTAGTTAAAAGGCTAAGTTATAAATTACTAACTACTTAGCTCTATTGACTAATAAATTGCGATTTAGACCAACCTGTTACGCATCTCGCCTTGATTAAATGCTTGGATATTCAAAGCAATTTCGTTAACTAAACGCACGATAGATTCTTGGCTGGCCCAAGCAATATGCGGAGTAAGTAATAAGTTTGCGCCTTTATACTGTGCCAGCGGATTTGATTGCTCTGCAGGTTCTTTACTGAGTACATCAACACCAGCTCCGGCAATAACATTATTAGCTAATGCGTCAGCTAAATCGGCTTCATTGATAATCCCACCACGAGCAGTATTAATAATGATAGCTGACGGTTTCATCATGCTTAATTCTGTCGCGGCGATTTGGTTGCGTGTTTCATCAGTAAGCGGGCAGTGAACACTAATAATATCCGCTATGGTTAGGGCATCATTAAAACTAACACGACCTTCACGAGGTGCATGGCCTTTTCGTTCACTGATGATGACATTAGCACCAAAAGCACGCGCTACATCGGCAACGGCTTTACCTAGTGAACCGTAACCAATAATTGCCAATGTTTTGCCGGCAATTTCTTTAAAGCTGTAATCTAAACGGCAAAACATAGGACTTTGCTGCCATAAGCCTTGCTGGCAATCATTAATATATCTGTGAGTATTGCCCAGTAAGTTAGTGATGAGAGTAAAGGTGTGCTGCACCACGCTCGGTGTTGAATAGCCCGCGACATTGGTCACCGCAATGCTATGCTCTTTGGCTGCTATTAAATCAATGTTGTTAGTCCCAGTCGCTGCAACACATATTAATTTTAAATTAGGTAATTTGCTCATGGCGTGCTGATCAATCACCACTTTATTACTGATAACGATATCGGCATCTTGGCAGCGCTCAACAACCTGTTCTTTAGCAGTTAAATCGTAACAAGTAAGTTTTCCTAATTGCGCTAAAGCATCTAACGATGTGTTGGCTAATGTTGCTGCATCAAGGACAGTAATATTCATGTGCTTTCCTTTTTTAATTTATTGCTTGACCTTGGGGTGTACTCCAAGGTTTATAGTGAGCATAATAAATAAACGCTTCACAATGGAGACGGTGATGAAAATAGGTGAGTTTGCCCGTCAGTTGGGTGTCTCAACAGATACGCTAAGGTACTACGAAAAGCATGGTTTGTTAACGCCAAGTTCGCGTTCAGATGTGGGATATCGTTTTTATTCTGAGAATGACCAGAAACAAATGACGTTTATTCTCAGAGCAAAGAATGTTGGCTTTAGTTTGGCTGAGATCAAAGAGTTGCTGCAAATTAAGTTTCATAAAGATCAGCATTCTTGTCATGAAGTTAAAGAAATGACGTTACAAAAACGTGACCTCGTTGCACAAAGAATTGCAGAGCTTACTCGCTTTTATGACTCACTTTCATTGTTGGCAGATAAATGTTGTGGCGGTGAAGAGCCTGCTGAAAACTGCTCAATACTAACGACGCTGGAGGATATCGATGGACTTACTCAATAATTTTTGGCATCTGTTTTTACTCTCAGCACCTTGGTTAATGCTGGGCTTATTCATAGCAGGTCTTCTCAATGTATATTTGCCTGCTAACTTTCTTAACCGGCATTTAGGCAAAGAAGGGTTGTGGACCACAGTTAAAGCAGCCTTTATAGGTGCTCCAATGCCCTTGTGCTCATGTGGTGTGATCCCAGCAGCCATTGGTTTAAGAAGAGCGGGGGCATCGAAAAGTGCCACCACCGCATTTTTAGTTTCAACCCCTGAAACTGGGGTCGATTCGGTTTCGGTATCTTATGTGTTGCTAGGCCCATTTATGGCGATAATACGTCCTATTGCCGCCGTGTGCAGCGCCATTGTGGCCGGCGTCTTAGTGGGGAAAGACAGTGAACTCCAACAAGTACAAAGTACAGAATCAGATAAAGAAAGTACTAAAGCAGACTCTTGTTGTAGTAGTAAACAGCCAAAGCCTGTGACCACAACGAGCTGTTGCAGTAAAGAGGCGCCAGCAAAGCCCGCACAAAGTTGTTGTAGTAGCAAGGAATCGCAACCAATACAGGGGCAGCAACAAAGTTGCTCAACAGAAAAAGCAGCGCCTATACAGAAAAGCTGTTGTAGCAGTGAGCAGCCAACCAAAGCCGTTGAAAGTCGTTTTAGCAAACTGAAACGCGCGGTGAGCTTTAGTTGCAATAAGCTGCTTGAAGACACCATGATTTGGCTAATGATCGGTTTATTCTTTGCAGCGCTTGTGCAAACTTATGTACCAGAATCTTTTTTAAGCCAGTGGGGGAATGGCATCCTTGCTATGCTGGTGGTTATTTTAATCAGTATTCCTATGTATATTTGTGCAACTGCATCGACACCTATAGCGGCAGGTTTATTACTCAGTGGTGTATCTCCGGGGGCGGTGCTTGTGTTTATGTTGGCAGGGCCGGCAACCAATATCGCAACGCTTGGTGTCGTTGGTAAAGAGCTTGGCAAGCGAGCGGTATTTGCCTACCTAATAGGTGTGATTGGCACGGCACTGGCTTTTGGCTTTTTAACCGATTATTTAGTGGCGCAATATGGTTTTGTGGTAGCGCCGATGATGGGTGAAGAGCACGAGGTTCTACCTCATTGGTTAAGCCTTGCTGCAGGTATTGTGTTGGCAATTTTAATACTCCGATTGCTGTTAAAAATGGTATTAAAAAAATCCTCGCAAACTGGTAAGAGCATTGCTTAATTATTTGTTATAGATAAATATTTTATACATTAATTGGCATTTAATTTGGTTAACTATCGCGTCTCGGTTCGCATTTAAAATTGCCTGAGTTATAATCCGTCAATTATTTTTAACGGTACGCTTTGCGTGCCGTTTTTTAACTTAAGTAGTTTTTAATGAGTGAAAGTGTGGATAAATACGCCGACATAAGACCTTACAATGATGATGAAGTAGCTGACTCAGTAGCGCGTTTGATTGCTGATAATGCCTTTGTAGATGTAATCGCTAAGTATAACTTACCGCGCTTTTTATCGAACTTCCCATTTATTACTCGCCCATTAGTGCGCAGCCAGCTGCGTAAAAAGTGGGGTAACACCGCATCGGTTGAGCAAGTTCAGCACGAAGTGGCTGATTATTTGAACAAACTAATCACCCGCACTACTTCAGAGGTAACGTTTTCGGGCATTGATAAACTAGACCCAAAACAAGCTTACTTATTTATCTCTAATCACCGCGATATAGTGCTTGATCCTGCGCTCGTTAATTGGGGCTTGTTTAAGCACAACATGCCGACAGTTCGTATCGCCATTGGTGATAACTTACTGCAAATTCCTTATATCACTGAGTTAATGCGTTTAAACAAGAGCTTTATTGTGAAGCGCTCAGCGAAAGCACCGAAAGAGATGCTAAAAGCGCTGTCGCAGCTGTCTGCTTATATTTATGACTCACTTGCTGAAGGCCACTCAATTTGGATAGCGCAAAAAGAAGGCCGAGCAAAAGACGGTTTTGACCAAACAGATCCTGCCCTGCTTAAAATGTTGCAGTTACAAGGCCGCAAGCAGAAGAAAGAGTTTGCTGAATACGTACGCGAATTAAAAATTGTACCTGTGTCTATCTCTTATCAATACGAGCCATGTGCGATTGCTAAAGCGAAAGAGCTTTATCATAAACAGCAACATGGCCAGTATGTGAAACAGCAGGGTGAAGACATAGCAAGTATTGTTGAAGGTTTTAGCACCGCTAAAGGGCATGTACATTTAGCGTTTGGCGAGCCAATTGAGTCGGGCTGTGAATCGCCTGAAGAGCTGGCAAAAACTATCGATCAGCAAATTGTTGATTCATTTTTCTTACACCCAGGCAATTATATTGCAGGTGGTTGTACGCAAGCTGTGATTAATGAAAAAGATGCCGCTGCATTTAATGAGCGTATCGCAAAAGTGCCAGAGGAGTTAAAGCCTTTGGTATTAGCTATGTACGCTAAGCCTTTTCATCGTAAAGCAGAACTTGCAACAAGCGAGTCTAAGTAAGCGAAACAAATAGTTTAAGAAGCCACTTTTTAAAGTGGCTTTTTTTATGGTTAATTTTCAGGCTATACTTTTACTATTACTTATTAACCGGCATTTGTGATGCAACAGATTGAAATATTTGAAATTCCAAGCCCTTGCAAAGGGATATGCCAAGTTAATAACCGGGGTTATTGTAAAGGCTGCTATCGTAGTCGTGATGAGCGATTTTATTGGAATAAGTTTACCAATGCAGAAAAACGTAAAGTGATCAGTCTATGCCAACAGCGTTACAAACGTTACCTTCAGAAAAAGCAACAAACTGAAAATCAACAATCAACGCCTGAGCAAGGAGGGTTTGATTTCTAAAATTCGGTGAGATTGTACTTTGATTTTAAAAATTGCACCGTGCCATTTTCATCAAATTTCTCTAGTACTCTAGTTAGTTTGGGTATTAGTTTCTCATGACGTTTATGAACAAAGTGATAGCTTTGCATTGGCATCAGCACTTGTTTGTGAAATGCATCTTGATCAAAGTCAGGGTGTTTAGTTGATAACATAAAATCGAGTAAAATTGCGCCTTCAACACGATTTTGCGTAAGTAGATTCAATTGAGCCGTGACATTTCTAACTTTTATTACATCACCTTTAAAAGGGTGTCGTTCAATGTAACTCTGTGCTGCAGGGTAACTTGATTGGATTGCGAGCGATTTTAGTTTTGGGTAATAGCATGTTTTGCAGTTTTTTAGCAGGATTAAATTAAAATCAAATAAAGGGTAGTTCACTTTTATTAAGTTTGGATAGCCTTCTTTGACATCAGCAATGCGACCAAGCTGACCATCTAATACACCTTGATTTGCGGCCTCCAGCGCATTTTGATGGCTAAAATCAATGATACTCATTTCGTAGCCAATTTCTTTATAGGCCATTTTAAGTAAATCAATAACAAAGCGAGCTTGTGGAGTATCAGCAGGGCGATTAAAAAAGAGAGTGTGGGTATTGGCTAAACTTGAAAAGCAAAAGAATAATAAAAAAAAGGCGAATCTGTGGCTCAGATATTTTGACAACATGCGTTCCTTGCGTACATAAATTGCTCGTTAATTTACTGGCAAGTGTTGCTAAAATCAAGTTTCGTCAGAGGCTTTTTTGGGCTAATTTATCGGATTAAACGATTTGAATTTTGTTATACTAGAAAAATCAAATTATTAAAGCTGAGAAAGTATGAGTTTCAATTTATGTAAATTGCCAAGAGAGCAAAAATATCAAATTCAATTGGACTACGAAGCATCATTTTGGGCTTATCAAATAAAGCGCGGTAAAAATACGCGTGAAGGTGTTTATACTGCAATAAATAATCGTCCTATGTCTGAGCAGGCTTTTCTTAAGCAACAATTTGAGCATTACCTTTCGTTAATGAGCTAGTCATGGCAGCGTTTAGATTTTGTTTACTTGAGCCAATTAAAACGCCGTTAGTAAATAAATTTTATGATAAACACAATGCACGTGGCCGAGCAACCAAGGCTGACCAAGTATGGGTTGCCTATAAAGATTCTGAGATAATCGCGGCGTGTAGAGTACAAGACCAATCAGGGTTATTATTTTTGTCTACTCTTTATGTAGATGAATTATGGCGTGGTCAAAGGGTTGCTTCGCAGCTACTTGCGGCCGTAACCGCTCGGCAAAAGAAGGTTGTTTTTACCTTCGTGTACCAAAATCTGATTGATTTTTATCTACAAAATGGGTTTAACTATATATTAACATTACCTAACTCCTTGCAATCACTATTTGAACTTTATGCACACCGAAAAATTGTTGCGATGCACTTTACGCGTGACACAGTGCCAAGTTAGCAATTTGGAACGTCAATGACTAAGTTCTTTTCCAGTATAACCATTTTTTTATTTTTGAGCTTTGTCTTGTTTAGCCACTGCGCTTATTCACAGGTTAAACGGTTATCAACCAGCGAAGGCTTATCGCAAAGTTATGTAAACACCATGCTCATTGATAACAGTGGCTATCTTTGGCTATCGACTGAGGGTGGGCTTAATCGCTACGACGGTTATCAGGTTGTTCATATCAAAGGACCTAATGGTGAGCTTGAAGATGCCATCATTGACCGTATTTACCAAGATCCTCAAGGCTATATTTGGATAGCTTCGCTACAAGCGGGTTTATTCCGTTATGATCCCACTTCCGATACTTATCAGCAGTTTATTGCTAAACCCACCACAGAAGAGCAAATTTTTATTGAGTCGGTGTTTAGTATGGTGGCTGTTGATGACAAAACACTATGGCTTGGTCGGGGTTGGGACTTTGCCAAGTTGGATTTAGAAACAAAACAAGTCACTTCAATTTTTGAAATCCCTGAGCGTGTAAAAAGCAGTGTTATAAGAGAGCTGTATGCTTATAACGGATTCATTTTTATGGGCACAAGTAATGGCGCTTATGTATATCAAATTGCTAGCGGTGAGGTTCGTAAGCTTGAGCACTTACAGCAAAAACCAAGTCATATTTATCAAAATTATGTGAAATCATTTGCAGTAATCGATCAAACAACTCTACTAGTCGGTGCTGTCAGAGGTTTGTATCAAGTTGATATCAGTAATTTAGAAGCGATGTTTGAGAATCCAAATAAGCCTTTCTCTAATAAAACCTTAATAAAAGATTTGAATATTTGGACCATCATTCAAGAAAAAGATGCGATTACTTTAGGTACGGATAAAGGGTTGTTTGAATATGACCTAGTAACAGCAGAGCTTAATAAAAATAAGCGTTTACGGGAAGGCGGCTATACGTTAGCTGATAACAGTATTATTGATATTGTAAAAGATAAATCGGGTGGCATGTGGCTGGCGACAAAAAATGATGGGGCCTTTTATTTATCTTATGATAATTACAACTTTATTAATGTGACTGCTAACTCACTGAAAGGTGATGGTTTATCACATCACTCGATTTGGAGTATTGCGGAGTTTAAAAATAGGCTTTGGCTGGCCACACACAACGGTTTAACAGCGGTTGACTTACAGACTAACGAAAGTGAAGTGTTCTTAAAAGACTACCAAGTTGACTTAATAACGACAGAGTTCAGCGTTTACCAAATAATGCCCTATAAAGATAAGTTGTGGTTACACACTAACAGGGGAATTTTGAGTTTTGATCCAGACACAAAACAAGCGTCACCTGTTAAGGCTGCAAATCCTGAAAATCAGGTTTTAATAAACGACTGGGTGCATGGCATATTATTAATGCCCTCGGGTGATCTTTACTATGTCCACCCTGATTACGGCATGTTTGTATACAATATTGATAGCCAAAAAGTGACCCGACTTGGTGGGAAATTTGATGAATTTGAGCCATTTTTAGCTTATGGGTTCTTACCCGCCTTATCTTCTAAGCCCGATGCGCCTTTATTTTATAATGCAGGTATTTTATATCAGGTTGATCCGCAGTCTTTCGAGTTGACAACGATTTATACTGTTCCCGAGCAACACGAAAATGTAGCCGTTAATGTGATGTCATACATCATAGATAATAACAATGTACTGTGGTTATCGCTTTCTAACTTTGGCTTAATCGGCCTAGATGCTAGCACCTATGAGCATATCTATACCATTGACCTTGAAAAAAATAAATTAGGAACCTTGTTATACGACATGGTACTTGATGAAGCGGGTATGATTTGGATGAGCAGCCATAAAGGGCTTTGGCGGCTTAATCCTAATAATCTTCACTTTCAACAATTTACAGGCTCAGAGGGGCTATTCTCTACAGAGTTTAATAGTGGGGCTTTCACAAAGCTTGAGTCAGGGCAAATTGTATATGGAACGCTCAAAGGGTTTACTTACTTTTCTCCTATGGATAACCACTACCAGCAAGCTTTAATTGATCACGTTAATATTACTAATCTTGATTTAATGTCTCGTGATCTACCTGCCGAGCTAAAGCAGCCTATTGATAGTGTCGTTCTTGAGCATGATGACATAGGTCTAGAAGTTGCCTTTTCGGCAATGGCATTTAATTATCAAGAACGTATCATTTATGAGTATCAACTCGGTGATGGTCAAAAAACCTATACCCGTAATAACAACCGGGTGTTATTCCCAAAACTTAGTGCGGGTAAGTATCAACTCAAAGTATGGGCAAAAGATCCATTAACAGGGGAGTTAACGCCACCCGCTATATTAAATATTGAAGTAAAGTACCCACTTTGGCGTGCTCCGCAATTCATTGTTTTGTATGTTTTATTAGTTGCACTTTTTGTCGCTGCTTGGGTTTTTAGACGAAATCGTATGCAACAAATTTTGCTTGCCGCCCATAAAGAAAGTAAAGAAAGTGAAGCACGCTTAAAGTTAGCGCTTGAAGGGAGTCATTCAGGTGTGTGGGATTGGTCTTCACAAAGTCCAATTATATATCAACCGCGCCTTAAGAATGAGCTAGGCTATGAAACAGACAGTGTTAATTTAGATGATTACTTAGCAAGAATTCACCCTCACGATAAGCAAACTTTCCGCTTAGAGTGGTTAGAGTTTTTATCAACACAAAAAGGTTATTTTAATTGCACCTACCGATTACGCCATGCTGATGGCAATTGGCGCTGGTATAAAGATTTTGGCAAAGTAGTTGAGTGGCAAGATAATGCGCCAGAAAAAGTAGCCGGTACCTATACCAATATGACACGAGAGCTCGTATTTGAAGAAAACGCGCGCTTGTTTGGTGCAGCGTTTGAGCAAACTCGCGATTGGGTGTTTATCTTAGATAAAAATCTGCGAATTCGAGCTACTAACAAATCATTTCAAGATGCATTTGGTTTTCCGGCTGAACCTCGTTCTAGTCGCTCGCTAACACTCGGTTTGTCTATTGCTGCCCGCATACATTATTTAAGAGTGATGCAAAAGCTGCAGTCTGGCGAGCATTTCTCAGCTGAAGACGTTGTAGAGGTAGCAACTGGTGAAAAGCGCCAAGTATTAATTAAAATTAGTGCCGTTGCAGGAAGTAATCGTCAGCTAGATAGTTACGTCATAATCGTGACTGATATTAGCGCGCAAAAATTGGCAGAGAGTGAATTACACTTATTGGCTAACTATGACGCCTTAACAGGTTTGCCAAATAAAACCTTATTTAATGACCGAGTTAATCACGCAATTGAGCAAGCTGCTTATCATCAAAATAAAGTCGCTTTGCTAAATATTAATATTAAACGCTTTAAATATTTTAATGATTCACTCGGTCGGGAAGAGTCAGACGAGTTACTGAAACGTGTTGCTAAACGTCTAAAGCAAGTTCTCAGACCGCAAGATAGTCTTGCACGTTTTGATGGTGATGAGTTTGTTATTTTAGCTGAAGACTTTAAACAAGTAGATGAGCTTTTATCATTGTGTGGACGAGTGATGGATAGTGTTGAAACGCATATCGAGCTCAGCCAACAAGCAGTAAAAGTAAACTTCAGTGTGGGAGTTGCTGTTTATCCTGATGATGCGCAAACCACCAAAGAATTATTAAAAGCATCTAATGTGGCTCTGTATCACGCCAAACAACTGGTCGAAGGTGGTTATCAGTTTTATAAGCAAGAAATGAACTTACAAGTGCAACGTACTTTGCATTTAGAATCGCAGTTAAGTAAAGCTTACCAAGAGCATGAGTTTTGTAATTTTTATCAACCAATAGTCAGTGCTGAGTCACGCCAAGTCGCGGGGCTAGAAGTACTTTTACGTTGGCCAAATAAAGATGAATATAAGCCTGAAGATTTTGCGAACGCGGCAGAAAGCTCAGGGTTAATTACCAAAATAATGCTGCAGACTTTATCACGAGCTTTGATTGAGCTTCGTCAATGGCGCACGACGCATCCTGATTTATATATTTCGATTAATTTATCTGCTCTTGATTTTGAAAGTGTAAACTTAGTTGAAAATATTCATAAGGCGCTTGAAGCTAGTAAAGTGCCTGCCAGTGCGGTGGTTTTTGAAATTACTGAATCAGTCATGATGCATGATTCAGATAAAGCACAGCAGAGCATGGATAAACTCAAGGCCCTTGGTTGTCGGATTTATATGGATGACTTTGGAACTGGCTATGCGTCACTGACCTACTTAAAACGCTTTCCGGTTGATGTGCTAAAAATTGATAAAAGCTTTGTTAATGATATTGGTATTGATAAAGGTGATGAAGCGATTATCAACTCAACGCTTACGCTGGCAAAAAGCTTGGGTAAAGAATGTGTTGCCGAAGGCGTTGAAAACCGCACTCAATTGCAGTTCTTACGCTCTTTAGGCTGTGAGTACTTTCAAGGTTATCTATTTAGTAAACCTGTAGCAGGTGATGAAGTAAAAGCGCTTTTAGACACCCTGTGGGATGATGAGTTTTTAGGGTAAAGCCAAAGCTTTACCCTTTATTTAATCTTGGCGTTTACCGCAGTGGCGGCAATATAAATTACGATTGCGGTTTTTAAGTTCGTTATGAATCGCTTTGTTCGCCTCTTGCTGACTTAAGCCTAGTTTATAGCGTAAGTTCTCTAAATGTTCTTCTTCAACTGGCGATAAGTGGCCGTCTTCAATGGCTTCATGTACTGCATCGGTAAACACTTGTCTGCGTTTACGTAGCTGTTCAGAAAAGCTTGAAGCTAGCAAACCAGTTGGAATTGCCACCATGCCCATACTCACTAGTGTGATAGCACCACCAAATAAGCGGCCTAGAGGAGTCACAGGCACCACATCGCCATAACCAACGGTTGTAAGTGTCACCATGGCCCACCACATTGCAGCAGGTATAGAGCCAAATTTATCGGGCTGCACATCATGTTCAATTAAATAAATACCGCATGAGGCGATGATCAAGACCACGGCCATTATAAAAAATGCAGCAAGCAGTGAACTGCTTTCTTCTTTAAACGAGTTTAGTAATAGCTGCATCGCTCTTGAATAACGAGTGAGCTTAAAAATACGCATTAACCTAAGTACTCGTAAGAAACGTAAATCAACACTCACAAACATCATTAGAATGGTGGGTAAAATCGCAATGAGATCAATCAGCGCCATGGGCGAGAAGAAATACCTAATACGAATCTTTGAGTTTGTCAGCGTGCTTTCTTTGTGCACGCTTTTATCTACACATGACCAAAGCCTGAGCACATATTCTAGGCTGAAAATAGCAACAGAAATCAGCTCAATCATTAAAAATTCATAATGATACTGCTTTGCTAAAGGGCCAACCGACTCCAAAACAATTGCCACTACATTGATCATGATCAGCGACATCAAAAACACGTCAAGTGCGCGTCCTACACGTCGATATTTACCATTACCTTCAAAAACTCGTGCAGTGTAATTTCTTAAACGATGCAAAATAATGATCCAGTTTTAGTTAAGTTTTAGCACCATATTAATGCTGCCTTCTTCAAAGTCGCGGGTGATCTTAAACCCGAGTTTTCTTGCCAGCTCAATCATGCCAGTATTTTCAGGTAAAGTGATCCCTGAAATTTGTTTAACGCCTTGGTTTTTACAATGCTCAATCGCCGCATTCATTAATATTGTACCAAGCCCTAAACCTTGGCAATCAGAGCGCACCACAATTGCAAACTCAGCATCGAGCTTGTCTGGATCCATCAACACTCGAGATACCCCTAATGTACAGGCTGAACCATTTTGCTCTTGGCTGACAATAAACGCCATTTCTCGGTCATAATCAATTTGCGTCATTTTCGCGAGCTGATCATGATTAAATTGCGGTAATTCACCGAAGAAGCGCTTATATCTGTCTTCTTTGCTCAATGATTGATCAAACTCTAAGTGTGCTTGCTCATCTTCCGGTTTGATAGGTCTTAACTGTGCTTGGGTATTATTTTTAAGGGTTACTTCTTTAACTAATTCAATTGGGTAGGGACGAATACACAAGCGTTTACGGTTCGCTTTTGCTTTATAACGGCTAAGACCAATGGTCGCATCAAGGACCAAAAACTGCCCGTTACTGGCTAAAATTGGATTAAGTTCAACACTGGTGATATCAGGTTGATCGATAACCAGCTGCGAAATACGGGTGAGTAGGGCGCATAAACGGTATTTATCGACTTTTTCTGGTAGCACGCGGTCTTTAAGTACGCCTTTATCGTGCGCCGCAGCTATTAGGTATTTTGCCAAGTTCATATTAAGTGGCGGTAATGCCACTGCAGCTTGTGCGAACTCAAGTCCGGTGCCAGCTTCACCTAGTAAAATCACCGGACCAAAGTTAGGCTCTGTTTTGATGGCGATACGTAGCTCATTAGCACCCGCTCGCGGCGCCATTTTTTGCAGTGAGAAACCTTCAATATGGGCATCAGGGTAGGTGTTTTTGATTCGTAGCAGCATGGCAAAGGCTGTTTGCTCAACTTCTTGCGCATCATTTAAATTAAGGACAACACCACCGACTTCTGATTTAGAAGGAATACTTGGGCTAATTAGTTTTAACGCTACCGGAAAACCCAGCTCAATAGCTTGTTCTTTGGCTTCTGTTGGCGTGTAAGCAACCTCAGTTTGAATACAATCAATACCATAATGAGTGAGAATTTGACTAGCTTCATGGGTTGATAAATAGCTCTGCTCTTCGGCTAAAAACTCGCTCACCACAGAGCGTGCAGCGTCTTTATTTATTTTTGCATCATCGGTGTTTGATTCTGGTGTTTGTGTTAAATGCTTTTGGTTACGACGATAACTTACTAAGTGCATAAAGGCACCCACCGCACCTTCAGGTGTACGGTAGGTTGGAATAGCGTTATTGGTACAGACTTTACGTGCAGCATAGGCGGCATCTTCACCCATAAAGTTAGTCATAACATAAGGGCGAGCCATTTTTGGGATTTTTTCCAAGGTTTCAACAATGATCTCTGCATAATCTTCACTCGGTGCAAGTGCTGAAGGAGTATGGATGATCAGCAAGTTTTTGACTTCTTTGGCTTGTAGTAAGATTTCTAAGGCTTGTTGATAGCGTCTTGGCGCTGAGTCACCAAAAATATCCACCGGATTTGAGGTCATTTCTGATTGCGGGATGACTTTATTAAGCGCAGCTCTAGTCTCATCGCTGAGCTCCGCCAGCTTTCCTGAGCTTTGCAAGAGCGTATCCACAGCCATGACACCTGGGCCGCCGCCATTGGTTAAAATGGTTAGCTGCTCGACTTTAAGAAGTTTTGGGTGCATTGCCAGCGTTTGTGTCGCAGCGAAAAGCTCTCGTAAGTCGTTTACCCTAAGCATACCTGCTCGCTGAAATAGCGCATCATAGACTGCATCTGAGCTTTGTTTGCCACCAGTGTGTATTTCTGCAGCGAGGGCACCAGCACTGGTTTTACCGGTTTTAATGGCGATTACGGGTTTGCTAAACGCAGCGGCTCGCGCTGCGGAAATAAAGCTGCGAATATCTTCGATATTATCGATATATAACAAAATAGCTTTAGTTTTTGCATCTCGGCCTAAAAAGTCGAGTAACTCATCAAAGTCGATATCTAGGCAATCACCCACAGATACAAAATATGAAAAGCCAATTTCTTTGTTTTTCGCCCAATCTAGAATGGTTGAGCAAACAGCCGCAGATTGCGATACAAAAGCAAGCTTTCCTGGGCTTGCAACCGTATGTGAAAAGCTGGCATTTAAACCAATATGAGGAATAAGTAAGCCCAAACAATTAGGCCCAAGTAAAGAGACATTTGCCTCAGCAGCTGCTTCTTTTAATGCGTGCTTTTGGTCGACGTTTAAACCCGCTGCAATTACCACCGCATGTTTACAACCAAGTTCTCCAAGCTCATTAATGATGTTAATTAAAGTATTTTTATTAGTACAAATAACCGCAAGGTCGGGCACTTTAGGTAGTGCAGCAATGCTTGGGTAGGCTAATACCCCGTGTACAGCGCTGTGATTTAAACTAACAGGCATGATTGGGCCTTTAAAGCCCCCCTGTAGTAAATTACGCATCACCACAAAGCCCGCTCGGTTAGGGGAATTTGAGGCGCCAATCACCGCGACCGATTTAGGATTAAAAAATTGGCTAATACGTTTAACGCTCATGCTGTTTCCTTCGCTTGCGATGTTTGTTAAAACTTCAGGGTCTGTTAAGTTTAATACACTCAAACTAGAACCGACACGCTTCCAAAGTATTAAAAGTTATACTCATAAGATAACCTGTTTATAACTACTTTTCGAGTCAAAAACAGTGACCTACATCAAGGAGAAAAGCATGAATAAAGCGCAACCATTTAATATCGTTATTGCAGCGTGTGCATTGGCGGTCGGTTTGCTCGGATTAGGTTTTATATTGAAAAGTGCAGCCCTTGATGTAAAGGGCATGGAGCGCACAGTTCATGTTAAAGGGCTAGCAGAAATGGAAGTGCCAGCCGACACCGTTATCTGGCCGTTACAGTTTTCTGATGCCGATAACAACCTTGAAAAACTAGTGGGTCGAGTTGAAGAGAAAAGTGATGCGGTTGTGGCTTTTTTAAAACTACATGGTTTTAGTGATGAAGAAATCAGCCTTGGTAGCCAATCGATTATTGATAAACAAGCTCGCGAATATGGCGGCGAGAATCAGCAGTTTCGTTATATTGCTCGTAATAATGTCATTGTTTATTCAAATGATATTGAAAAAGTGCAAAATGCCTTAGGCGCAGTAAGCCAATTAGCCAAACAAGGCATTGCGATAGTACAAGATAATTACGAAACGCGGATTCAATATTTATTTAATGGCTTAAATGAAATTAAGCCAAATATGATTCAAGAAGCAACCGAAAAAGCCCGCGAAGTAGCAATGAAATTTGCCAAAGATTCACAGTCTAAATTAGGTAAAATTAAAACAGCGCGTCAGGGGCAGTTTTCAATTTCTGATAGAGATTCAAACACACCTCAGCTGAAAAAAGTGCGTGTAGTTACCAGTGTTGAATATTATCTATCTGACTAAACCCAATACCACAGATAAAGGTAGCCGCATGCGTGTGCACACAATCACCATGCGGCAAATCGCTCCAAGCATAAAGCCGCCACTAAACGCCACAGCCACCCCCAATAAGCCAAACTGATCTTTTAATAGTACTGCCATTAAAACCGTGACACTGGTTGCACCAAGTAAGACATACAAGTTGATAAGCGGGTTGCCTTTTAACTTGATCATGCTACTGGCTAAGATTCTTGCTGGTAATAACAGCTGCCCGAGTAACAGCAGCATTAAAATCCAAAATCCTTCTTGTAATTGGCTTTCGCCATAGAGAGTGAGTAGTGGCTTTGCGAGCAGGGCAAGTAGCAAAATAGCGGCAAAGTTAAAACGCCATACCACTTTCATTAACTCGCTAAGTTGCTGCTCGGTCGTCTCATCGGCCATTAAAATGGGTTTTAAATATTGGTTGGCGGCATTGCCTAAAATAGTCAGTAAGCCAGCAATCACTACTGCAGGAAAGAAGATACTCACGCCTTGTGCACCAAACCATTGATGCACCAGTAAGACATCGAGTTTTGCTACCAACACGGTGCCTGCACCACTGGCGAGCATGATCAATGAGTCTTTACACCATTGCTTGGTTTGGTAGCGGGCAGTGCTTGCAACGATCATTTTTTTGATTAACCAATATTGATAAATGACTACGCACAAGATGCTACAAAACAACAAGATACAAATCTCGACTAACGATAAGTCGCCACGTATCAAGTACACGAAAAAGCAAAACCCCGCTGTTAGCAATTCAAAAATACACTGCTGCGTTATCAAGCCAATTTTTGGTTTATTCAAAGCCACTAAAAAAGCCGATTGGCTTTGCATAATGGCGCCAATCGGCACCAGTAATAGTAAGTAGGCCACATGCTCTTGAGCGCTTTGGTGCGGTGAAATAGCCTGAAAGCTAATCACCACAGCAGCGACAAAAATCACCCCGAATAAACACGATGCCGCTAAATAAACATGTTTTAAGCCGCGTAGTAAGTCATGTTGCTGAGCTTTGTAGAGCGGGTAGCTAATACGCATTAAAGATGATGCAAAGCCCATACTCGCAGGTAATAACAAAATTTCACACAGTGCGAGTAACGCCGCGAAAGTACCAAACTCATCAGTACTTAATAACCTTGCAAGGCACAAGGTAAGCACAATACGGCTACCATGGTTAAGGGCGGTAAAACTACTGAGCGATAAAAACGCTTTAACAACATCCTTATTCATGGAGTTATTGATTGAGCGCGTTTAATAACTGTGCCGTTGGCACTTGCAAATAGGCCGCGCAAAGCAGCACTTTACTGTCGCTACTCGTTGCTTGATTGGCACCATAAAATTGCTTAAGGGTATTTACCAAGGCGCTGACTGCGCTCGGGCTGTGACTTTGGTCGACTTCCATCATGGCTAATAATGCAGAGAATTCATGTTTGGCTAGCATCTGAGTCGTGCTGTTTAGCGCTATAAAGCAACCTATAGGAGTGAGCTGCTGCTTATTTAATGTTTTTAACGCAACACCCAAGCTTTCGTTGCTTTCAAATAACATTAACGAACGCAAGTAATTAAAGGGTAGGTTATTAGCCTGACACTGCGTAAATAAGTGATGTAGTAGGGTATTGCCTTGGTTGTCGGTAATACAAAAAGCATTTTGAAACTTAAGACCAGGCGTGAAAAAGCTCAGTTTATCGATATCATCAATTAAGGCTACAGCTTCACTTGGCAGCGGGCTTGCTTCGAGTAAATGCGCTGCCACATTTTGTAAAAACAAGTATTTAACTTCACTACTGCACGCTAATTGATAGATATGCTGTAATTGTGCCGCTTGCAAAACTCCCGATAAACTTTGGTAATCGGCAATGAGTTCTTTTAACTGATGATGTTGAAGTCGGCTGTTCAATTGCTCAATCGCGCTTTGCATGGAGATACTCGTTTTTTATTATTTATACATTTATAGCTCAACTACTTGTTTAAATAAATAAAAAAGGCCGCTGAGCGGCCTTTTTCAAGTCTTTATTGGTTAAGCTGCTTGTTTCTTAGCAACCCATTGGTCAACAAACTTCTCTAGTACATTTAATGGTACTGCACCATTTTTAAGTACTACATCGTGGAATTCACGAATATCGAATTTATCGCCTAGTTTTTCTTTAGCCGCTTCACGAAGCTCTAAAATTTTCAACATACCTACTTTGTATGCCGTTGCTTGTGAAGGCATTACAATGTGACGCTCAACCATTTTAACGCCATCAGACGTCGCATTTGGTGTGTTATTTACGTAGTAGTCGATACCTTCTTGACGTGTCCACTTCATTGCGTGGATACCTGTATCTACTACTAGGCGACATGCGCGCCATAATTCCATCGCAAGACGACCAAAGTCTGAATAAGGGTCTTCGTATAAGCCCATTTCTTTTGGTACTAGCTCAGAGTATAAACCCCAACCTTCAACATACGCTGTGTAGCCGCCAAACTTACGGAACTTAGGTACACCTTCAAGCTCTTGCGCGATAGCAATTTGCATGTGGTGACCTGGAATACCTTCGTGGTATGCAAGTGCTTCCATTTGGTATGTTGGCATTGCTTCCATGTCGTAAAGGTTTGCGTAATAAATACCTGGGCGTGAGCCATCTGGCGCAGGTTGTTGGTAGAACGCTTTACCTGCTGCTTTTTCACGGAATGCTTCAACTGCTTTAACTTTAAGGTCAGCTTTTGGCTTAACAATGAATAGCTCGTCTAGACGAGATTTCATGTTATCGATAAGCGCTGTTGCTTCATCAAGGTAGCGTTGTTTACCTTCAGCGGTGTTAGGGTAGTAGAACTGCTTATCAGTTTTCATGAATTGCATGAATGCTTTAAGGTCACCTTTAAAGCCTACTTTATCTTTGATTGCACGCATTTCGTCGTGAATGCGCGCGACTTCAGCTAAACCGATTGTGTGGATTTCTTTCGCTGTTAAATCAGTTGTTGTGGTACGTGCTAAAGCGTTGTTGTAGAACGCTTCGCCGTCAGGGAATTTCCAAGCACCATCACGGTCATCAGCGCGCTTTTCTAACTGAGCTAAGAAGTTAATTAGCTTAGTGTAAGAAGGTTTTACTGCTGCTTTTAGGGCTTTTTCAGCGTCGCTGATAAGTGCAGATTTTTCGCTGTCAGCAATCTCTAATGCGTTAACTTTACGTTTAAAGTCAGCAAGTAACGTTGAGTCTTCACCATCATGGAATGGTGCGCCGCGTAAGATATTATTGCTTGAATCAATCACGTGTGGGAAAACAAACTTGGGCGCGATAATGCCTTTATCTGCACGTACTTCAAGGTCTTTGATTAGTTGATCAATAACCGTTGTAACACCGTTTAAACGTGAGATATACGCTTTAGCATCAGATACATCGGCAATTTGATGTTGGTTGATTAAAAACGCAGGGATCATCGAGTGAACACCAAACATTTGGTTCACAGGGTAGTTGTAATGGCGCCATTTGAAATCAGCAATTTCGTTTTCTAAGTCTTGCTTTTTAAGGTCATAGCTTACTTTTGTTGCGTCATCTAATAGGTCGCGGTTAATTGCGTTAAGCGCAACTAGGTCAGCTTTAGTTTGTTCAAAGTCTTCTAAAACGCGCTCTTCGCTGCCATCATCCCATTTATCGTAATCTTTTTTGATGCCCATGTATGTTTGATAAATAGGGCTTTTCATTACATCACGGTTAAAAGTATCTTCGAAGAAGGCGTTAGCTTTATCGATTTCACTTTGTACAGGTTGGCTTTGTACACTTGGTGCAGGCTTCGGTTGCTCTTGCATTTGTTGGCAGCCGCCAAGCAATGCAACACTTACCGCCGCAGCGATGAAGGTCAGTTTACGCATTATCGTTCCTTTGTAGTTGTTAGAAATTTAATTATAATTCTTAAACGAATAATTCTAGCAGGTCATTTAAAAAGCGATGGCCTTTTTGGCTTACCTGCCAGTTATCTTTATCATCAATTAGTAAGCCTTTTGCAATTGCCTCAGTCAAGGCTTGTTCCTGACTTTGCAGTGACAAACTTGTAAGCAAAGGTAAATCAGCTTTGGGGCAGGGTTCGACTAAACGAAAACGATTCATAAAGAATTCAAAAGCTAAGTCGTCTTCTGCTACTTGCCATTGCTGATATAAATACGGTTTGGCAAGATCCATATAACCTCGTGGGTGTTTTACTTTCACCGTACGGGTGATGACTTTATTTTCATCAGTAATTTTACCATGGGCACCGCAGCCGATACCGAGATAATCGCCAAATCGCCAATAATTCAAGTTATGACGGCATTGGTAACCGGGCTTCGCGTAGCCTGAGATCTCGTATTGCTCATAACCTGCTGCTGCGAGTAACGCTTGACCTTGTTCTTGAATATCCCAAAGGGTGTCGTCATGAGGTAAGGTCGGTGGCTTAGAAGCAAACTGCGTATTTGGCTCAATGGTTAGTTGATACCAAGAGATATGAGGAGGATTAAGGGCAATAATTTTTTCAAGGTCGCTCAAGGCATCTTCAACAGATTGCCCTGGCAAGCCATGCATTAAATCAAGATTAAAACTGTTTAGCCCCGCTTGGTGTGCTTGTTTAGCCGCATAACTTGCTTCATCAGCACCATGAATACGACCAAGGGCTTTTAGCTTGTCATTTTGCATGCTTTGCACACCAATTGAAATACGATTGATGCCAGCGGCAACATATTCTTTAAAGCGACCTGTTTCGACAGTACCTGGGTTTGCCTCTAGGGTAATTTCACAGTCATCAGTTAGACCAATTAATTTATCTACTTCAACAAGTAGGCGAGTATAAGCGTCACCGGTTAATAAGCTCGGCGTGCCGCCGCCAATAAAAATGCTGTGGATTTTACGTCCTTGCACCAAGTGCAAATCGGCCTTGAGATCATCAATAAGATGCTGAACGTATTCTTTTTCGGGGATTGTGCCTTTTTGACCATGGCTATTAAAGTCACAGTATGGGCACTTTTGCACGCACCAAGGCACGTGCACATATAAACTTAAAGGCGGTAAACTCACAGGCCGCCTTTTTGCTGCAATTGCGCAAGTAGTTGTTTTAAAGCCTGGCCGCGATGGCTAAGGGCATTTTTTTGCTCTTTAGTTAACTGAGCGCTAGTGCATTGCTCAGATGGTACGTAAAAAACAGGATCATAGCCAAAACCACCCTGACCATCTTGGCTATGGGTGATTTCGCCTTCCCAACAGGCACTACAAATAAGCGGTGTTGGGTCGTCGGCGTGACGCATTAATACTAACACACACCAAAAACGCGCACTGCGAACAGGGTTATCAGCAAGCTCTTTTAGTAACTTATCGATATTATCTTGATCGCTAGCAGCTGCTCCGGCAAAGCGTGCAGAGTACACACCTGGCGCACCATTTAGGCCGTCTACTTCAAGGCCTGAGTCATCAGCAATCGCAGGCATGCCTGTGATCTTTGCTGCATGGCGCGCTTTAATAATGGCGTTTTCAACAAATGTGGTGCCTGTTTCTGGCACGTCTGGCACTTGAAAATCGCTTTGTGGAACCACGTTAATATTAAGTGGGCTGAGCATGCTTGCCAGCTCTTTTACTTTGCCAGGGTTACCCGTGGCTAAAACCAAGGTGTTGTTCATAGGTCTATTAATCTACGTAAAATTTTTGCTGAAATTTCAGCGTTTGTAGTTTGCCGTTTTGATTAATTTCGATATCAAAACGGTAAATTTCTTCGTTGCTGTAATCGATTTGCGCGAGGTAATAAATCGCATCGCCTTCAACAACTTCTTTAAATGTAAGCTGCTTTTTATTACCAAGTAGGTTACGTGCAGTGCCAGTTAAAGTTGCTGTCTGCGCTGTTTTATCGCTGTTTTTTAATACCGAAATATTAATAATCCCTTTGCTAGGGCTACGCTCTAAATCATAGTTTTTAGCAATGTTTGGCTGAATAAAAGTCGATGGAAATGCAATGTAATGAACTTCCCAAGGGCCAAGAACCTTGAACTGGGCGCCTGCTTGTTCATCAGCTTTGGCAAAGGTTGTAAATAAACTCAATACAATCAAAGAAAAATAAATAAATTGCTTCATGGTATATCTCACTTAACAAAAGAGGCCTTTCGGCCCCTTACTGCTTCACGTTAAACGCTTAGCCAATTAAATCCATTACTAAAAACTGTAAAAACTGTAGACCAATAATCAACACTAAGATTGATAGGTCTAGACCACCTAGTGGTGGGATAATCTTACGAATAGGGCGCAACATTGGCTCAGTTAGCTGGTGGAATACAGCCTCAATAGGGTTGTAGCCTTGGCTTACCCAGCTAAGTAAAGCACGAATAATTAATACCCAAAATAGCAAGTTTAAACCTTCTTTAATTACTGTAATTAACGCTTGAATAAATACCGGACCTGGCGCCCAAGCGTTATAAAACATCAGAAAAATAACACTGAGTTTGGCTACAGCAACTAAATAAGCAAGCACTAACGAAGCAATATCAAAGCCACCCACTCCTGGGATGATTTTACGAAGTGGGTTCACTGCGAACGAAGTGGCTTTCACCACAAACTTGCTCATAGGATTGTAAAAGTCAGCTTTTGCCGCTTGTAACCAAAAGCGTAAAAGGACCACCATTAAAAAGAGATCAAAAATAATCCCAACTAAAAAGTGCATGGCTTGCATAGTTTTACCTTCAAAAAGTAAGCTTAAAGTTCTTTTTCCATCGCTTCAGCGCGAGCGATACAGGCATCCATTGCATCTGCAACAGTACCGACTAAACCTTGTGATTTAAGATGCTCAACAGCTTCGTGAGTCGTACCACCTTTAGAGGTTACGTTTGCACGTAGCTGAGAAATACTGATGTCTGGTTGCGAAAGAGCCATTTCGGCAGCACCCAGTGCTGTTTGTTGTACTAAACGGCGTGCATCTTCATCGCTAAAACCAAGTGCTTTCGCTTTTTCTTCGATAGCTTCCATAAATAAGAAGAAGTAAGCAGGAGATGAGCCTGTAACAGCAATGATGTCGTTGATTTGTGACTCTTGCTCAACCCACACAACAATGCCTGTACACTCAAAAACTTGTTGTACAAACTCGTGCTCTTCAGTGGTTTCATCCGCGCCATAAAGGCCAGAAACACCACGGCCTAGTAATGATGGTGTATTTGGCATACAACGCACCATTTTCACATCTTGACCCAGCATTTCACGTAAACGGTTTACGGTAAGACCTGCTGCTACTGAAATAAATAGCTTGTCGCTAAAATCAACGCCTGAATCTTGGAATGATTGGCAAAGATCGCCCATCATTTGTGGTTTAACAGATAAGACAATCACATCAGCATCGCGAAGTGCCGCGTTGTTATCCGCGGTAGTCTGCACCCCGAAATCAGCAGCAACCTTAGCTAATTTTTCTTGGTTGCGATTGGTTGCAATGATGTTTTTTGCTGCAAAACCGTTCTTTACCATGCCGCCAATGATGGCGTAGCTCATGTTACCCGTGCCTATAAATGCGATTTTTTTGTCTGACATATGTCTGTTATCACCTTTTAATTTCGTTGGCCAAATATATCCGTGCCAATGCGTACCATGGTTGAACCCGCTGCAATCGCCGCTTCAACATCGTTACTCATACCCATCGACAAGGTGTCTACTTGGGGATATTGGGCCTTTAGTTTATCAAAGCAAGCGCTTAATTGCTCAAAATATTGTAATTGTAGCTGGGCATCGTCGGTTTTGGCAGGAATCGCCATCACACCGCGCAGGCATAAATTAGGGCATTGACTGATAAATTCGGCCAATGCCATTAGCTCGTCTGGGTGGCAGCCTGACTTAGCCTCTTCTAAACTAATATTAACTTGAATTAATACATTGAGTGGGACTTTGTCGGCTGGTCGTTGCTCATTAAGACGTTTTGCAATTTTAGTGCGGTCAACACTTTGTACCCAATCAAAATGTGAGGCAACTTGGGCACTTTTATTTGATTGAATAGGGCCGATAAAGTGCCAAATAATGTCTTTATAATCAGCCAATGCTGTGACTTTTGTTACCGCTTCTTGAACGTATGATTCGCCAAACTGGCGTTGACCATGCTTATAGGCAGCAATAATATCGTCGGCAGGTTTTGTTTTTGAAACAGCCAATAGGTTGATTGATTGCTCATCGCGGTGATTATTTTTTGCAGCTTGAGCAATTCTTGCGTAGGCGGATGTAAGTCGTTCTGCTATTGTAACCATATAATTATCAGTTGGTTGTGGAGTCATAAATGGATATTACCGAATTATTGGCCTTTAGTGTGCAACACAAAGCCTCGGATTTACACTTGTCATCAGGCGTATCACCTATGATACGTGTTGATGGTGATGTGCGTCGTATTAATATTCCAGCATTAGAACAAAAAGATGTAAATAGTCTGGTATACGATATTATGAACGATAATCAGCGTAAGGACTATGAACAAAATCTCGAAGTGGATTTTTCTTTCGAAGTGCCAAACCTTGCGCGTTTTCGTGTTAACGCATTTAATTCAAACCGTGGTCCTGCGGCGGTGTTTCGTACTATCCCAAGTGATGTTTTAACGCTGGATGATTTAGGTGCCCCAGATATTTTTAAAACCATTGCCGACAATCCACGTGGTTTGGTGCTAGTCACCGGCCCTACTGGTTCTGGTAAATCAACGACTTTGGCGGCGATGGTCGATTATATTAATCAAACTAAACATCACCATATTTTAACTATCGAAGATCCAATCGAATTCGTACATGAAAATAAGCTAAGCCTTATTAACCAACGTGAAGTTCACCGTGATACGCATAGCTTCTCTAATGCACTTAGAAGTGCACTACGTGAAGACCCTGATGTTATTTTAGTGGGTGAGCTGCGTGACCTTGAAACAATTCGCTTAGCGATGACTGCGGCAGAAACAGGTCACTTAGTGTTTGGTACCTTGCATACTACCTCTGCACCAAAAACCATTGACCGTATTATTGACGTGTTCCCAGGTGAAGAAAAAGACATGGTACGTTCAATGTTGTCAGAATCACTACGTGCCGTAATCTCGCAAACTTTACTTAAAAAGGTAGGCGGCGGCCGAGTAGCAGCCCATGAAATCATGATCGGTATTCCTGCAATCCGAAATCTGATCCGTGAAGATAAAATTGCGCAAATGTACTCATCAATTCAAACTGGTGCATCGCATGGCATGCAGACCATGGACCAATGTTTAGGTAATTTGGTTAACTACGGCATTATTACTAATGTTGATGCGCGAGCTAAAGCGCAAGATAAAACCCAGTTTGGTGGCTAACGGAGCTATATAAAATGTCTTTACCTTTAAATCATTTTTTGCAAGTCATGATCGACAAAAAAGGCTCTGACTTGTTTGTTTCTAGCCAACTGCCAGTCAGTGCAAAAGTAAACGGTGAATTAATACCTTTAAGCGATGAAAAACTCTCAGATGAGGATTCACTCGCTTTGGTCGAGTCAGCAATGAACGACAAACAGCGCAAAGAGTTCCATGACAGCAAAGAATGTAACTTTGCGATTGCTACTGATGAAGGTCGTTTCCGTGTTTCTGCTTTTTGGCAACGAGACAGGGCTGGAATGGTTATTCGCCGTATCGTGACACAAATTCCTGATGTGAATGAACTTGGTTTGCCATCAACGTTAACCGACGTGATTATGGCAAAACGTGGATTAGTGCTATTTGTAGGTGGTACTGGTACGGGTAAGTCAACCTCGCTTGCTGCGCTTCTAGGTTATCGTAACCGCAATCAACGTGGTCATATTCTTACTATTGAAGATCCTATCGAATTTGTGCATGAGCACCGTAAAAGCATTATCACTCAACGTGAAGTTGGTCTTGATACAGAAAGCTTTGAATCAGCGCTGAAAAGCTCGTTGCGTCAAGCACCCGATGTGATCTTAATTGGTGAGATCCGCTCACAAGAAACCATGGAATATGCACTCAGCTTTGCCGAAACTGGTCACTTATGTGTCGCAACACTGCATGCGAACAATGCCAACCAAGCCATTGACCGTATCATGCATTTGGTGCCTAAAGAAAAGCACGATAAGTTAAAGTACGACCTTGCACTAAACCTTCGCGCCATTGTTGCTCAGCAGTTGGTGCCAACTGCCGATGGGGAAGGGCGTGTCGCTGCTATCGAAATTTTGCTTAACTCACCCATGGTGGCAGAGCTTATTAAAAAAGGCGATATCGGTTCTATTAAAGAGACTATGGCTAAATCGAAAGAAATGGGCATGCAGACCTTTGACCAAGCATTATTTGAGCTTTATAAACAGCGCCGCATTAACTATGCTGATGCGCTGCACCATGCTGACTCGCCAAATGACTTACGTTTAATGATTAAGCTACAAAACAACGAACAAAAAGGGGCTGGTTTCTTACAGGGTGTGACTATTGATGGCCTTGACGAAAAAGGTAAATCTTAGTTAAAACAAAAGGGAATTACATGCCAGCACTGTCTGTGCTGGCACTCTTTAAATACGTTGAAGGCGACTACTCACCATAAAACTGCTCAAAAAAGCTTTCTAAAATAATCACAGCAGACATGTTATCAACATTACCTTTGCCAAGGTTTCGGTAGCCACCTTGTTCGAATAAACGCGCTTTTGCATCTGCGGTGGTTAGTCGTTCGTCTTGCGTTTCAACCGGTATAGCAAAGTGGTTGTGTAAGCGGTTAGCGAACTTCTTAGCTTTAAAAGTAACTTCTTGATTGGTGCCATCCATATTAAGCGGTAAACCAACCACCATTAAATCTGGTTGCCACTCGTCCACTTGTTTTTTAATTAGTTGCCAATCTGGAATACCATCTTTCGCTTTTACAGCTTGTAAGCTTGATGCTGTTCCTGTGAGTTCTTGACCAATGGCAATACCAATACTTTTGGTGCCAAAGTCAAAACCCATTACGGTGCGTTCACCGAGTGCCTTAAACGTTCGTTTTGTCATAGTCTTAAAAATTATAAATGTTAAGCATGGCCTGCTTCAGAGCTTAATTGACCGACATCAAAACCCAGCATCGAAACCGCTTTTTCCCAACGTTTTTCAACGGGTGTATTAAAGATGATCTCAGGGTCTGCTTTGATAATTAACCATGAATTCTCCAGCAGTTCTTGTTCTAACTGTCCTTGATCCCAACCAGCATAACCCAATGTGATAATAAATTGTTCTGGTGCTTCACTCGTTGTTAGGCTTGCTAACACATCCTTTGATGTGGTGATCATAATATCACTGCTGAGCTTTTGACTCGCTGCATAACCAGGCTTTGGTGAGTGCAAAACAAAACCGCGATCGGTTTTTACAGGCCCGCCAGCATATACAGCTAAGCCTGCTGCTTGCTTACTTTTATCGTTATCAATTTCGATTTTATCGAGAAGCTCGCCCACGGTGATATTGATAGGCTGGTTAATTACCAAGCCCATCGCACCATCTTGGTTGTGCTCACAAATATACGTAACAGCACGCTTAAAAAAAGGGTCTTGCATGCTTGGCATTGCGATTAAGAAATGGTTCTCTAATGACTGCATAGGTCGCCCCTTTTGTTGTTTAAATTAAGTATGGCTCAGTTTTCTTTCAATGGCATCAAATAAGTGACCAGTGATTGAAATGTCATAAGCAGCTTCAATCTCTTTTACACACGTTGGCGCAGTGACATTGATTTCAGTTAAACGATCGCCAATGATATCTAGACCAACAAAAATAAGGCCTTTTTCTTTCAGTGTAGGTGCAACAGCCTCTGCAATTTTACGGTCTGAATCACTAATTGGACGTGCTTCACCTCTACCACCTGCTGCCAAGTTACCGCGCGTTTCGCCATTTTGCGGGATACGCGCTAGGCAGTACGGCATTACTTCACCATCAACCACAAGAACGCGTTTATCGCCTTGCTTGATTTCAGGGATATAATTTTGTGCCATTGCAAAACGACTACCATGCTCGGTTAATGTTTCGCAGATCACACCAATATTGGCATCATCTTCTTTAACTCTAAAGATAGAAGCACCACCCATACCATCAAGGGGTTTTAAAATAATATCTTTATGCTCAGCTAAAAATGCACGAATGTCTGCTTGGCTACGTGTTACTAAAGTATCTGGCGTATGTTCGCTAAACCAAGCCGTGAATAGCTTTTCGTTGGCATCGCGTAAGCTTTGCGGCTTATTGATAACCAGCGTACCAGCTTGCTCAGCACGCTCTAAAATATAGGTAGCGTAGATGTACTCAGTATCAAAAGGCGGATCTTTACGCATTAAAATAACGTCTAAATCAGCTAAAGCAATGGTGGCTTTTTCTTCTAATTCATACCAGTGATTAACATCATCAAATACACGGGCTTTGGCAGCTGTTGCATAGCCTTGACCTTGACGTAGAGAAAGGTCATCCATTTCCATGTAGTAAATTTCGTAACCGCGCTTTTGTGCTTCCATCATCATTGCAAAGCCAGTGTCTTTTTTAATATTAAAGCCACTAATTGGATCAGAGATTATGCCTAGCTTAATTGCCATATTTTTGCCTTAGAATCGTATGCCATACTGTGTTTTGTTACTTTGATATATGGGTATTTTTACTGTTTTCAATTCGCTAAATCGCCAAACTGCAATTGTAATGCGCTCAATACCGTCAGAGCGGCTGTTTCTGTTCGCAGAACACGTGGCCCTAAGCGGATATCAACAAAGTCTTGCTGTTTAGCAATGTTAATTTCTTCATCGGTAAATCCACCTTCAGGACCGACTAAAAAGCGTACCCCTTCACTGGGGATTTGAATCGTTTTAATACTGTGCTCAGCACGCGGGTGCAAAGTAAGTTTAATCGCATCACTTGCTTGTTCTAGCCACTCTTTTATATCGATAGGCGGGTGTACAACAGGCACAACGTTGCGGCCAGATTGTTCAGCCGCGGCAATTGCAATTTTTTGCCATTGTTGATGTTTTTTAGCAAGGCGATCGCCACTTAGTTTTACGCCACAACGTTGACTAAAAATAGGGGTGATTTCTGTAATACCAAGTTCGACTGATTTTTGAATAGTGAAATCCATTTTATCACCACGAGAAATACCTTGGCCTAAGTGAATCTTTAAAGGCGACTCAACATCATGATCAACAAATTCCTGTGGCTCAACGACCACGTTTTTTTTGCTCACTTCTATAATTTCACTGAGGTATTCACCTCCTTCACCATTAAAAATCGAGACCTTATCACCGACTTGCATGCGCAATACGCGGCCAACATGACCTGCGGCATCATCATCTAGTGCTACTGGGGTGTTTAAAGAAATCGCTGAAGGTTGGTAAATGTGTGGAACTCGCATGACTGTCACTTATCAATAAATTTAGCAATATGGTAAGTATACAGCGGCTTAGGTGCAATTATTTATTTTCTATTTAACTCTTCAGCTAATGGTAAAAGATCTGTCGTCGTTTCAGCGATAGTTGTTTGACAGGAAAGGTGATTAATATGGGCGCTGTCGGGGCAAGGCGCAAAGCTAAAACCTTGTTCTTCTTGTTTTACTAAATAACGTATTTTATGTAGGGAATTGTATATAAATTTTTGTGCATCATCCGCTAATTGGTAATCGGTTAAATTAATTAAAACACCTTTAATGTTGTGGTGTTCATGCAGGTAGCTGGCCAGTTCAGAGACACTTATTTCATTACTGAAGTCGCAATAACAGTAATCTTTTATTAATTCATCAAACATAAGTTTGACCATGTGGCGGCTATTTGCGCCTGCCACAACAAGCGTTGAGCCTTCAACGCTCGCAAAGTAATGCTCAGTAAAGGCTCGGCTAAACTCATTGTCTATATCAACTAGTAAATAATCATTAACTTTAAAGGGCATAGAGTCTCACGGTACTAAAACTTCCGTATCAAATTGAAAACATACTAATAAGTAAATAGCCTATTGCGCCAAAAACGGCAAACTCAATACACGCAATACCAATATTATCTTGATGATCAACTTCAAGAGAAGTATCTATATTCGGTAAAGAAATATACTTAATAATGTAGCTCAAAATATAAAGTAATACCCACATAGCACCGCAATGAGATACCAAAGTGAATAAGTTTTCTACCATCTTACCACTAATAAATGATGCACTGGCAAGACCAGCATAACCGGCAAGAGCAAGGCCAATAGACTTACCGGCGTAGCGAATACCGATGGATGTATTTTCTAGATTAAAATTACTTTGTAGCGATGCACCTTGGTTAGCTTTTGCAAAACGATACTCACGGATTTTACTATCAAGGGCAAACATACCTTGCAGCACAAAAAAGCTCACTGTGGCGATCAATAAGCTGCTATAGCCTTGGGTATGGCACCAGTTATAAAGACCAAGAGCAATAATACAGTTTGCGATTAGCATGCCTGAATCGACCAAGGCGGCGCAGACATTTTGCTTTAGAATAGCGGCTTCTTCATTAAAGCGATGCAAAATCCATTTACGATGAATTAAATGGCCTATTTTTATAAAAGCAAACAACAGCACAATGAGTAAAGGTACTTTTAGCGGATTAGATTGGGCTGCACTTAAGCTAATCTCATCAAATATATAAGCGATAGTTGCTATAACGACCATGATTTCGCTGGCAAAGCTTATTCCCATGGCAAAGTTATCATGTTGCGCAAGCTCTTCTTTAAGCGCTTGTTTTGCTTTGATTTGCGTTAGAATACGTAGCAGTACTATAGTGGCGCAGATTACAGCGAAACTAATAGCAATCGCGACTAAACTAGTGTTAGATAGTGATAAATATGACATGCAGGTCCCTGCTAAATAATTCTTTGATTATCATTCTAGTACGGTTATTGGCAAGTTAAAAGAGAGTATTTAATGAGTAATTTACACGCGCTTCCAGAGTCATTTCATCAGTTAGGCCAAACCCGCTTCGCGAGCTTGTATAAGGGGCAAACTGAACAGCAGAAAATTATTAACTTGTTGTCTTTAAGCGACTTTGCGTGGAACTGTTTACAATCTCAGCCAAACTTAAAAGACTGGTTACTTGATGATAAGGAGCTTGCTAACCGCGCAGTTGAACCTCCTCTAAGTAGTACAGAAATCAATGAGCTTGACGACAATGCTGCAATGGCAAAACTGCGTTTGTATCGAGAAAAGTACTGGTTGAAAGTAGCTTTTCTTGACTTGTGCTGTGCAAACCCAATCGCTGATAGCATCGCTTATATCTCTGCGCTTGCAAATCAGCTTATCGATAGTGCCAATCAGTGGGCGTTTGCGCAGGTAGCTAAAGTTAGTGGTATGCCGCTTGATGATGACGGTAATGCAATGCAAATGTTAGTTTTAGGCATGGGTAAACTCGGTGGAGGAGAGCTTAATTACTCCTCTGACATTGATTTAATTTTTTCTTACCCTCGTGATATTCCAACACAAGGTGGGCGTCGCTCTATTGAAGCGCAGGTGTTTTATACAAAAGTGGCGCAAAAGCTGATTATGGCGCTTAATCAAACTACGGTAAATGGCCAAGTCTTTCGGGTTGATATGCGCCTGCGCCCATTTGGTGAAAGTGGGCCTTTGGTGATGAGCTTTCATGCTATTGAAGATTATTATCAAGAGCAAGGACGTGAATGGGAACGCTACGCCATGCTAAAAGGGCGATTAATCGGCACAGAAAACCGTTATTGGAATGAGTTTTATGAATTGCTACGGCCATTTGTTTATCGCCGCTATATTGATTTCTCGGTGATTGAATCGCTGCGTAAAATGAAGCAAATGATAGCTCAAGAAGTACGCCGAAAACGCCTTACAAACAATATTAAATTAGGCGCAGGGGGCATTCGAGAAGTGGAATTTGTGGTACAAGCGCTGCAAATGGTGCGAGGTGGTCGCGAAGCTAACCTGCAAACTCAGTCATTATTAGTTGCTTTAAAAGAACTGGTTAACAATCAGGTTATGTCCAACAAAGAGGCTGAATTACTTACACAAAACTATTTAGACTTACGTCAAATTGAGCAGTACTTACAGATATTTGCTGATAAGCAAACGCAAACCCTACCTGATGACGAATTAAACCAACAACGTTTATGTTATTTGCTCAATAAAGACGATTTTAATCAGTGTTTGTCTAGTATCGAGCAGATCATGTCTCAAGTCCATGGTGAATTCGAACAGGTGATTGGTTTTGAAAGTGAAACCAGCGACCCGTGTGAAAATGAGTACATCAGCGCATGGGAAATGACGGATGTTAGCCTGATGTGTGAGCCGAACCTTGATTGGCAAGCTGCATTGGAAGATTTTAAGGCGCGTTTAACTAAGGCGAAGGTTGGTAGTCGAGGTCGTGACATTTTAGATAAATTAATGCCGCTTTTACTTAAACAATTAACGATAGCAAAAGCGAGCAGTGACGCCTTTATGATGATCTGCCAAGTATTGAATAAGATCATTTCACGAACCGCTTATCTAGAGCTGTTGTATGAAAACCCTGGAGCCTTAAATCAACTGGTTGCACTATGTTGTCATAGTAAATGGATTGGCGAACATATCTCTCGTTACCCTATTTTACTTGATGAGCTGATCGATCCTCAGGTGCTTTATAAACCGACACCTTTATCTGCTTACAAAGATGAAATTAGACAATACTTCTTGCGCATTGAGCATGGTGATCTAGAGCTGCAAATGGAAGCTCTTCGTCAGTTTAAGCAAACGCATCAGCTACGCATTGCAGCGGCTGATGCAACAGGTGTACTCAGCGTGATGAAGGTAAGCGACCACCTTACAGCGCTTGCTGAGGCAATTGTAGAGCAAGCGGTCAATATTGCATGGCATGCGTGTGTTGAACGCTTTGGTCAGCCCGTTAATACGTCAGAGCAAGAAAAAGGCTTTGCGGTTATCGCCTACGGTAAAACGGGTGGCTTTGAAGTTGGCTACGATTCAGACTTAGACCTTGTGTTTGTGCATAACCACGATGGCAGCAGTTATACCGATGGTGATAAGTCGATTGATTCGCGTCAGTTTTATTTAAAACTTGCACAGCGCTTAATGCATTTATTCAATACTCGCACGGCGTCTGGTATTTTGTACGAGCTTGATACTCGTTTACGTCCTGAAGGGGCGTCAGGCTTACTGGCTATTAATTTAGAAAGTTACTACCACTATCAGCAAACTCAAGCATGGACTTGGGAACATCAAGCTCTCGTTCGCTCACGCATGATTTACGGTCAAGCATCATTAAAAGATCGTTTCGCGCGAATTCGTATAGATGTGTTATGCCAAACCCGTGATAACGAAAAACTAAAAACGGATGTTGTTGAGATGCGTGAAAAAATGCGCGCTCACCTTGCTAAGGGTAACGATGAGCTGTTTGATTTGAAGCAAGATAGGGGCGGTATTACAGATATTGAATTTATTACTCAGTATCTGGTGCTAAATAATGCTAAGCAACATCCAGAGCTAACGAGCTGGTCTGATAATGTGCGTATTCTAGCCGATGCGGCGCGTTTAGGCTGTATTAGTGAGCAAATGCAGCAAGAGTTAGTGGCTGCGTATATAGCCTATCGTTCACGTTATCATGTAATGAGTTTGAATCAGCAGGGGCGTTGTGCGCCACGTGCTGAGTTAACTCAGCATATCGACTTAGTTAGTCAGGCGTGGCTACAGGTGTTTTAGCTTTTTAAACGGCGGCAATTTTCACGTACATAAGCAGAGGGCAGCTCAGTGATCACAGCCGCTCTTTGCTTAAAACAAAAATAAGTGTAAACCTCATTTTCGAAATCATCGTTGATTGCTCGACCTACTTGATACAATGCAGAAACGAAGTTGCTATCAACTCGAAAGTGATCTTTTACTACGTAGTCTTTACTAAGATACCAATACAACACAATATCTTCATTTTTAGCATAATCAGATAATACATCTTTTAAAGTCGTGCCATTTTCAAAGCGACGAGGTTGTATATCTCCTGTCCAGTTTGGCGATGAAGGCTCAACGACTTTTTCACGCTCAAATAGTGCGACATCTAGACTAGTTTCAGGTGTCGGTAATTTAAGAACATATTTATCTCGCTCGTTATCTTTGTCATTGACCTGATTTCGAAGGGCTGAATAAAAGCGTGATAGACCTTGGGCTGCTGCATTTTGAGTATTTTTGATATCTAAAACGGGACCGCTGCCAAATAAAAAATAAATAGCAGCAGCAATCAAAATGACAGCTAATGATAAATGCTTAACCCAAAACCACATTTCTAATACTCTTGTTGTTAATTAGCTTAATAAAACCATACATACAGCAAAATGTCACTCTACTTGTAATAAGAAGGTGCATTCTTATCTGGACGAGTTTTAAAGCGGCGATGTAGCCACATGTACTGCTCAGGAGCAACGTTTATTGCTTGTTCCATACGCTGGTTAACGCGTGTTACATCAGCAAGGTTATCGCCACTAGGGAAATTTTCTAAAATAGGAAGCACTTCTAGATGATAGCATCCATTCTCATCACGACGACTTGTTAAACTTACGGTTTCGCAGTTCTTACTATTGGCAAACAGCAGTGCACCTGTAGTTGTTGCTGTATCTTTTACCGCATAAAACGGTGCAAACTCGCAACGATTACGGCCATAGTCTTGATCTGGCAGGTAGTAACAAACCTTCTTGTTTTTGAGGGCTTGCAGTAGGCCTTTGACATCTTTTTTACCGATTAGATATTCATTAGAGCGTAAGCGACCATTGGTAGTAAAATACTCCATTAGAGGATTATTATGTGGGCGATAAAAACCAATACCTTGGTGCTTTAAGCCCATTACCCGACTTGCCATTTCAAGGTGTAAAATGTGTGGAACAAGAAGTAAAACGCCTTTGCCTGATTGCTGAATTTGCTGAAAATATTCTAACCCTTTTATCGAGCCATACACTTTTTTAACTCGCCACTCGGGCCACCACCAAGCCATGCCGGTTTCCATCATCGCAATACCGGTATTTTCCATATTTTTACGAACTAGTTCGCGTTGTTCATGCTCTGGCATTTCAGGAAAGCACAAACGAATATTCACCTCAGCAATATGGCGGCGACGTTTCATAAAACGATGTACTAGGCGGCCGAGCAGTTTTCCAAGCGCTAGTTGCAATTTATGTGGCAACCAAGAGATAAGATATAAAAAGAAAATGCCAACCCAAGTTAACCAGTAGCGAGGGCCCAAAAAAGACGCTTTAAACGGTGATGAACTAACCACAAAAAAATCTCTAAAAATAAAAAAGCTAGTTTAACTGTAAGTGTTTAAAAATACAAAAAGCCAGCGCAGGCTGGCTTTGTTGGTATAAGTTTCGAAGAAATATTTAGATTTCTTTTAAACCTTGGTTAATAGCAATAAGGTCTTCACTAGTTAGTGTACCAGCAGCTTGTTTCAAGCGAAGTGTTGAAACAACATAGCGGTAACGAACATTTGCTAAGTTACTTTTTGCGTTATATAAGTTTTGCGTGCTGATCAATACGTCAACGATAGTACGTGTACCAACTTCAAAGCCTGCTTCAGTTGCTTTAAGTGCACTTTCTGCAGAAACAACAGCTTGTTGTAAGGCTTTATACGTGGCAATGTCAGACACTACTTGGTTATATGATGTAATAACCGAGCGAGTTACTGCACGTAAACTTGCTTCTAAATCTTCACTTGCGGCAACATAAAAAGCGCGAGCTTGATCTGTTGCTGCAGTTGTAGCACCACCAGAGTAAATCGGTAGGCTAAAGTTAACGCCAATTTTAGCGCTATCTTCACGAGGTTGATGTGAGTTGCTATTTAGATCGGTTAGGCTGTCACCGTAAGAAGCACTTAATGTTAGCTTCGGATAGTGACCCGCTTTTGCTAAATCAATTTGATCTTTTGCAATATCAACCGTTACTTTAGAAACTTGCAGATTTAAGTTGTTGTCTTCAGCAATTTTGATGTACTCAGACGATTGTTTATTTGGCGCAACAGTTGAAAATGTATCTGTATTCAACATGTCTAGTTTTGCGTGGTATTTACCAGTAATTTCGCGAAGTTGCTCACGCGCTGTTTCAACACTGTTCTTAGCAACAATTTCTTGTGCAACAGAGTTATCATATTGAGCTTGTGCTTCGTGTACGTCAGTGATTGCTGTTAAACCTACCGCATAACGCTCTTTAGTTTGTTGCAATTGGCGCTCGATGGCACGCTTTTCTGCTTGTACAAATTCAAGATTATCGATTGCACTTAGTACGTTGAAGTAACCCTCAGCTACACGAACGATTAGATCTTGGCGTGCAAAATCATACTGAGCGTCTGCTTGTAATGCTTGCTTATCAGCAATACCTAGCGAGTTCCAAGCGCCTAAATCAAATAGTGTTTGGTTTAGGCTAATACCACGGCTGAAAACATCAGGATCGTAATCATAACCAGCATAACCTGTAGTATCATTACCCTCATAAAGATCAGACTTGGTTGTTTCATAACCAAGGCTTAAGCCAATTTGTGGTAATAGTGCACTTAACGCGCGATCACTTTCATAAGCTTGCGCATCTGCTTGGGCTTTTGCTTTAAGTACGGTAGGATCGTTTGCTGTAGCAATCTCGTAAACTTGTAGTAAGTCTTCAGCATAACTAGCTGTTGCAGTCAGTGCGCTTGAAAACCCGATCAGCGCAGCGAGTAGAGTTTTTTTCATTGTTCGTTCAGTCCTTAGACAATTTTGTACTATCACCATGGTACTCTTTTTTAATGAATAACCAAAAAAAAATTACGTAAATCTGCATGTCCAAGTGTAACAGAATATAATTGGTCGTAATTTTTGCTTGCAGTGTAAAGGAAATAAAGGATGAAAATATCAGCAATCTCACAATTTAACCATGATGACATAGAGTTAAAGCCAATTGAGCGTGTTTATAATGGTTTCTTTAAAATTAATATCTATCGTTTTCATCATGCCTTGTTTGCGGGTGGTAAATCAGTAGAAGTTAAACGTGAAATTTTAGAGCGCGGCCATGCTGTTGCTGTACTTCCTTATGATCCTGCGACTGATCAAGTTTTATTAATTGAACAAATTAGAATCGGGGCACTCGCATCAAAGCAGTCACCTTGGTTACTTGAGTGTATTGCAGGCATGGCCGATGGCAGTACTGATTACGAAGATGTAGCGAAGCGCGAAGCTTTCGAAGAAGCGGGAATTGAGCTTGATGAGCTGGAATTTATGATGTCGTACCTTTCAAGCCCTGGTGGTACCACTGAACGTTTGTATTTATATTTAGCACGCACTGACTTAGCAGGGTATCAAGGCGGTATTTTTGGCCTTGATAATGAAGATGAAGATATCAAAACTCATGTAATGTCATATGATGAAGCTATGCTGCGCCTAGAACAGGGTGAAATAGATAATGCAGCGACAGTTATCTCATTACAGTGGTTAGCACTGAATAAGCAACGTATACTGTCTGATTGGAAAAACTCATAGGGGATTATTTTGTCGTACGTCAGTGCCCAGCAGCGTTATATTCAAAGCTTACCTAAGTACTTAACTTTGTGTGAGCATAATTACGTGCGTGCGCTGAAACTATTACCTAATGAGCGACGTGTAGGTCAGGAGCGTAAAGTGCAATTAGGGCACAGCACTTTTGCGGTTAAAGTTGACGATACAGCAAAATACACCACAGATATTTCTATCAGACAAGAAGCCGGTAATTTGCCTTCGGTTAAACCTTTGTATTTAACTGTGCGCATGTATCATGATGCGAAAGTAGCCGAAATCGTACATCATGATTTTCATCAGCGCATCAAGCCTTCTTACGCTTATCCAAACCCCAATATGCATCAAAAAGATGAAAAATATCAGCTTAACGCCTTTTTGTATGACTGGCTGGTGGCTTGTGTTGAAAACGGTCGAGCAGTTTTAAATTGGGATGTAAATAATGGCTTGGTTTAGTGACGCCTTCCATTTTGATAAAACAGCACTGAAAGTTGCCCACATCACTGATTGCCACTTATCAAAAGACATCCATGGTGAATACTTTAGCGTGAATACGGCAGCGTATTTTTCACGCTGTTTAGAAGCGATTGCTGAATTAGATGTGGATTGTGTGGTATTTGGTGGAGATTTAACACAAGATCACAGCACTGAGTCTTATCAGCTTTTTGCTAAATTAATAGCAGACTCAGCGCTGAGTTGTCCGGTGTTTTGGCTGCCGGGTAATCATGATGAACTTGCTGAATATGAAAAGCTTATAAGCCCGCAAATTTTAAACAATAAACGCATTACCTTTTTAGGTGGGCAGTTGCTGTTAGCTAACTCAAAAGGCCCGACGCCGGCCGGGTGGGTAACACACACACATTTAGATGAATTAAGCCAAGCGGTAGGGCAGGTACCTAGCGTGGTGTTTTGTCATCATAACCCGCTGCCTATTCAAGCCTATCTAGATAAACATATGCTAGAAAATGGCCCGCAATTTTTAAATACCTGCGTCAATACTGAGCAGTGTGTAGGGGTATTTCATGGTCATGTGCATCATGAGTACACGCAAAATTACCGTAACCTTGGCGTGTATGCGACACCGGCCAGCTCAATACAATTTAGCAAACACACGATGGCGTGGCAGCAAGAGGATTTGGGCCCCGCATTTCGACTCATCGATATAACAGTTGATGAGCAACAAAGCTTACAGCTAACCACGGATGTAGTATGGCTAAACGAGTAATTTATATTCATGGCTTTAATAGCTCTGAGCAATCTTACAAAGCTGTTCGTTTTGGTGAGCACATGGCGCAATTTGATGTCGATTATCAGGTGCCGCGATTAACTCATGAGCCATTACATGCAATTTTACAATTAGAACAACTGCTAAATGATGATACTGTATTACTAGGTAGTTCATTAGGTGGTTTTTATGCGACCTATTTGTCGCAACGTTATTCAATACCCGCGGTAGTCATTAACCCTGCGGTTCGCCCATTTGAGTTACTCAGTAACTATTTAGGGGAAAATTATAACCCGTATCAAGATAGTCATTATGAACTTGGTACTCGTCACATGGATGCATTGCGCAGTTTATATTTGCCGCAATTAGACACCCCTTCATTGATTTATTTGCTACAGCAAACGGGCGATGAAGTACTGCCGTTTCAGCAGGCGGTTAAATATTATTCTCAGTGTAAGCAACACGTTGAATTTGGAGGCGATCATAGTTTTATCGGCTTCGAACAAACCTTTGCAAGTATTGTAGATTTTCTTAAAATCACGTAAAACATAGCTAAGCGCATAAAAGATATAAAAACTATGAGTCAGCAAAATTATAACGCCGAAGCAATTGAAGTCTTAAACGGATTAGAGCCCGTAAAACGCCGCCCAGGTATGTATACCGACACGGTTCGACCTAATCATTTAGGTCAAGAAGTTATCGATAACAGTGTCGATGAAGCAATGGCAGGCCATGCCACTAAAATAGATGTCATCCTTCATGAAGATAACTCTCTTGAGGTTATCGATGATGGCCGTGGTATGCCGATTGATATTCACCCTGAAGAAGGTATCCCGGGTGTGGAACTTATTTTTACCAAGCTGCACGCCGGTGGTAAGTTCTCTAATAAAAACTATCAGTTCTCAGGTGGTTTACACGGGGTAGGTATTTCGGTTGTAAATGCGCTATCGACTCGTGTTGAAGTGACTGTGCGCCGTGATGCGCAGCAATTTCGTATGGCTTTTGAAAACGGTGACAAGGTTGAAGATCTAAACGTCATTGGTACTGTGGGTAAACGTAACACAGGGACAACTGTGCGTTTTTGGCCTGATGCGAGCTATTTTGACTCAGCTAACTTTTCAATTACTAAGCTTAATCACTTATTAAAAGCCAAAGCGGTATTGTGCCCAGGCTTGCGCATTAAGTTTACTAACAAGCAAACCAAAGAAAGCCAAGAGTGGTATTACGAAACAGGCTTAAAAGATTACCTAGTTGAAGCAGTCAAAGGTTTTGAAGTATTACCAAAAGAGCCGTTTATTGGTGACTTTTCAAGTTCAACCGAAGGCGCTGATTGGGCGGTTGTTTGGCTACCTGAAGGCGGTGAATCAATCGCTGAAAGTTATGTAAACTTAATTCCTACTGCACAAGGCGGTACACACGTTAATGGTTTACGCCAAGGCTTGCTTGAAGCAATGCGTGAATTTTGTGAATTTAGAAACCTATTACCACGTGGTGTAAAGCTAACACCAGATGATATTTGGGAGCGTTGTAGCTACGTATTGTCGGTTAAAATGCAAGACCCACAGTTTGCTGGCCAAACAAAAGAAAAGCTGTCTTCTCGCTCATGCGCTGCGTTTGTATCAGGTGTGGTAAAAGACTCATTTAGTTTATGGTTAAACGAGCATACAGAAACGGCAGAATTATTAGCTGAGTTATGTATCTCAAATGCGCAGCGCCGCTTACGTGCCGCTAAAAAAGTTGTGCGTAAGCGTGTTACCTCAGGCCCTGCATTACCGGGTAAATTAACGGATTGCAGTGCCCAAGATAATGACCGTACTGAACTGTTTTTAGTAGAGGGTGACTCAGCGGGAGGCTCAGCAAAACAAGCGCGCGACCGTGAATTCCAAGCAATCATGCCGCTGCGCGGTAAGATTTTAAATACCTGGGAAGTTGAATCTGGGCAGATTTTAGCATCGCAAGAGGTGCATGATATTTCTGTCGCTCTGGGTATTGACCCTGATTCAAGTGATTTATCTGGTCTGCGTTATAACAAGATTTGTATCTTGGCCGATGCTGACTCAGATGGATTACACATTGCTACCTTGCTTTGTGCGCTGTTTGTTCGTCACTTTCCATCGCTTATCAAACAAGGACATGTGTATGTAGCTATGCCGCCGCTATTTCGTATCGACATTGGTAAAGAGGTTTACTACGCCCTTGATGAAGACGAAAAGAACGGTATTTTAGCGCGCATTGAAGCTGAGAAAAAACGCGGTAAGGTTAATGTTCAACGCTTCAAAGGGTTAGGTGAAATGAACCCGTTACAATTACGCGAAACCACGATGGATCCTAATACTCGTCGTTTAGTGCAATTAACCTTAGATGAAGAAGAGCAAACCATGGAAATGATGGATATGCTTCTTGCAAAGAAACGTTCGTCAGACCGTCGTCAGTGGTTAGAAGATCACGGTAACCGCGCAGAAGTTTAGTTAAAGGTGTAGCAACCTAGTTGCTAGCAACGAATTAAAGGGCAAGAAAAAATGAAAAAACTACTGACCTCATTATTGTCGCTGAGCTTGTTATCAGCGCCTGCAATGGCAAAAGATATTCTTGATAAGTTAACAGTTGCTGATGGGTTTTCTATTAGCCTGTTTGCTGATGATGTAGAAAATGCACGTCAAATTGCGGTATCAAAAAGAGGTATTGTTTACGCAGGCTCACGTAAAGCAGGCAATGTTTATGCGTTGATTGACCATAACAGTGATGGTGTGGCTGACAGAAAAATGGTTATTGCCACAGGTCTTGAAATGCCATCAGGTTTAGCGATTAAAGATGGTGATCTATATGTGGCTGAAGTGTCACGTATCATCCGTTTTAAAGACGTTGATAAAAATTTAAAAGATCCTAAATACGACGTGGTATACGATAAGTTTCCAACTGATCGTCACCATGGCTGGAAATTTATTAGTTTTGCGCCAACTGGTGAGTTAATTGTGCCAGTGGGTGTACCATGTAACATTTGTGCTGAAGACGAAAAATATGGTCGTATTTTCTCGTTAGATGTTGACACAAAAGAAATTAAAACAATTGCCAAAGGCGTTCGTAATTCAGTTGGTTTTGATTATCACCCTACAACGAATGCATTTTGGTTTAGTGATAACGGCCGTGACATGATGGGCGATGACATGCCACCTTGTGAAATTAACCGTGTTGGTGAAGGTGAAGAGGGTGCGCATTATGGTTTCCCTTATGTTCACGCTGGGGCGATTTTAGATCCTGAGTTTGGTAAAGGTAAAAGTATTGCTGACTACAAATCGCCAGCCCTTGCACTTGGTGCTCATGTTGCTCCTTTAGGTATTCATTTTTATAATGGTAAGCAGTTTCCTGCTAAATTCAAAGAGCAGCTTTTTGTTGCTGAGCATGGTTCATGGAATCGTAGTAAAAAGTCAGGCTACAAAGTGATGCTAGCGAATGTTGAACAAGGTCGTATTACTAAGTACACCCCGTTCATCACAGGCTTTATGCAAAACGAAGAAACATTTGGTCGCCCAGTTGCATTTGCAGAGCTTGCAGATGGCAGCTTATTGATCTCAGACGACTTTGCTAATGTGATCTATCGCGTTAGTGCTAAGAAAAAATAGGTAAGCGTTAATGAGTGATACAGATACCTTGCTGATGCAAGGCATAGAACAACAAACAATGGGGCGCTTTACTGAAGACGCCTACTTAAACTACTCAATGTACGTCATTATGGACCGTGCCTTACCTCATGTAGGTGACGGTCTAAAGCCTGTACAGCGTCGTATCATCTATGCAATGAGCGAACTGGGGTTATCGGCGCAAGCAAAATATAAAAAATCAGCCCGTACCGTGGGTGATGTACTGGGTAAATATCACCCTCATGGTGATAGTGCTTGTTACGAAGCCATGGTGTTAATGGCGCAGCCGTTTTCTTATCGCTACCCGCTGGTGGACGGTCAAGGTAACTGGGGTGCTGCCGATGATCCTAAGTCATTTGCTGCAATGCGTTACACCGAAGCGCGTTTATCTAAGTTCTCAGAAGTTTTACTAAAAGAGCTGGGTCAAGGCACTGTCGATTGGACCGCAAACTTTGACGGCACACTTGATGAGCCAATGGTGTTACCTGCGCGTTTACCGCACATCTTACTCAATGGTGTAACCGGTATTGCTGTAGGTATGGCAACCGATATTCCACCACACAATGTGCGTGAAGTTGCCAGTGCCTGTTGTTTATTACTTGATAAGCCAAAAACTGAAATCGAAGAGTTGCTTGAGTTAGTGCATGCGCCTGACTACCCAACAGAAGCTGAGATCATCACACCGAAAGACGATATTCGTAAGATTTATCAAACTGGACGTGGTTCTATCAAGATGCGTGCAATTTACACTGAAGAGCAAGGTGACATCGTGATCACCGCGCTGCCTCATCAGTGTTCAGGTGCAAAAGTACTTGAGCAAATTGCAGCGCAGATGAATGCTAAAAAGTTGCCGATGGTTGCTGATTTACGTGACGAATCTGATCACGAAAACCCAACCCGCATCGTGATTGTACCGCGTTCAAACCGCATCAAGGCTGAGCCATTAATGGCGCACCTATTTGCAACCACAGATTTAGAAAAGAACTACCGCGTAAACTTAAACATGCTTGGTCTTGATGGTCGTCCGCAAGTGAAAGATTTACGTAGTATCTTAACTGAGTGGTTAACGTTCCGCCGTGAAACGGTTCGCCGTCGCTTACAGCACCGTTTAGATAAGGTATTAGCACGCTTACATATTTTAGAAGGTTTATTAACGGCCTTTTTAAACATTGATGAAGTTATCGAAATTATCCGTACTGAAGATAAACCAAAGCCTGTTTTAATGGAGCGTTTTGGTTTAACAGATATTCAAGCGGAAGCGATTTTAGAGTTAAAACTACGTCATTTAGCAAAACTTGAAGAGTTCAAGATTAAAGGTGAGCAAGATGAGCTTGCCCTTGAGCGTGACAAGTTAGAGCAAACGCTTGGTTCAGAGCGTCGTATGTCGACGTTGATGAAAAAAGAAATCCAAGAAGCGGCTGAAATGTATGGTGATGATCGTCGCTCACCAGTTGTTGAACGTTTAGAAGCAAAAGCACTAAGCGAAAAAGACCTTATCCCTTCAGAATCAGTGACTGTTGTGTTATCTGAAAAAGGCTGGGCACGTGTTGGTAAAGGCCATGATTTAGATGTTGAAGGGCTGAGTTATAAGTCAGGCGACAGCTATAAAGCCTCAGCGCGAGGTAAGAGTAACCAGCCTGCAGTGTTCTTAGACTCAAGTGGTCGTGCTTTTGCTACTGATGCACATAGTTTACCTTCAGCTCGAAGCCAAGGCGAACCAATGACAGGGCGCTTTAACTTAAGCTCTGGCGCCAACTTTGAGCATGTGGTGATGGCAGAAGACAACCAAGTGTTGTTAATGGCTTCAGATGCAGGCTATGGCTTTATAAGTGACTTTAAAGATCTGGTGAGTAAGAACAAAAACGGTAAAGCGCTGGTCAGTGTTCCTAAAGGCGGTGAATTACTCGCGCCAATTAGAGTAACTGACGTAGCAACAGATTACTGTATGGCAATTTCTAACGAAGGCCGCATGTTGTTATTCCCACTGCGCGATTTACCTAAGCTTAGTAAAGGTAAAGGAAATAAGATTATTTCTATCCCAAGTGCGAAAGTGCAAGCCCGTGAAGAGTTTGTAAAAGTGCTGGCTGTGGTGCCTGCGGGCAGTAGCGTAACCCTGCATGCAGGTAAACGAAAACTGACACTCAAACCGGCTGATCTTGAGCACTACCATGGTGAACGTGGTAGACGAGGTAATAAGTTACCACGTGGTCTGCAGCGTGTTGATGAAGCTGTAGTCGAAGTGACTCAAACTGATGACAGTGATGAGTCGCCAAGTGAAGTAACTGAGTAAACCAGAGGCCTGCAATTGCAGGCCTTTTTATTGTTAAAACGTTATGAAATTTTAAGCGTACACATGTGCGCTTAAAGCTATGGAAATGCTATTTTTCACGTTATAATGCGCGCTGATTAATACGAGGAGAATTCGTTTGTTAGCTATTTTTCGCATAATTTTCATGGCGTTATTTATTGTTTTAAGCTGTGTTTTTGGGCTGCTTTTATGCATTGTGAAGCCGTTTCATACAAATAACGTGCATATTATTGCGGGTTGGTTTTGCAAGGTAGCTAAAATTTTAGGTGTCAAACTAGAGCTTAAATATCACGAGACTCCAAAAAATATTGGTCCTGCTGTCTATGTAGCAAATCATCAAAATAACTATGACCTATTCACTTTACCTGCCATGGTGCCAGAGAACTGCGTAAGCCTTGGTAAAAAAAGCCTCAAATGGATCCCGTTTTTTGGTCAGCTATATTGGTTATCGGGCAATATCTTAATTGACCGTGCTAACCGCTCAAAAGCGGCGGGCACAATTTCTAAATCAGCTGAGAAAATAAAACAAAAAGGCTTGTCGGTGTGGATGTTTCCTGAGGGCACGCGAAGCTATGGTCGCGGTTTATTACCTTTTAAAACAGGGGCATTTCACACAGCAATGAGTGCTGATGTGCCGGTTGTGCCAGTTTGTATGAGTACAACGCACAAAACTATTAAGCTAAATCGCTGGGATAATGGTACAATTTACCTCGAAATGTTAGCGCCGATTTATCTTGATAAAGACGTATCTGCTCGTGACCATGCTTCACATGTTCATCAGATTATGGCCGCTAAAATAACTGAATTAGATGCTCAAGTGAGAAACAAATAATGGAAAATTGGCGCGAAATTACTGAAGACATCGTTACTTCATTGCTTGAAGATGGCTCAGATCCTGAAGTACTTTATGAAGTGGAACACCACTTTGTTAGCGAAAATTTTGAAAAATTAGAGCAAGCAGCTTTAGCCGCTTTTAAACTAGGTTACGATGTTGAAGAACCAGCTGAACTTGAGCTAGAAGACGGCGAGAAAGTATGGAGCTTTGACGTGGTTGTTGAGTGTGAACTTGATGTAGAAGCCATTATGGAAGACGTAGACAAGTTAGAAGCGCTTGCTCAGCAAACAGACGTTGAATACGACGGCTGGGGCACTTACTTTCAGGAGTAAGATTTAGAGCTGTCAGCTATCTGCCGTCAGCTCTTAGACTGAACTACCACAATCTAGCGAGTTGCTTGACTCGTTAGTTTACCCTTCTGACTAATACCTATTTCGTATTCGTTATTCAATCTATAGACATTTGCAATCAATTAGCGATAATAAAAAACTCGATGTTTATATGCGCTAAGCTTACCTATGCTTATTACTTTACCCATTGCCGAACTTGTTCCAGGGATGTTTGTTGACAGTGTCAGTAAGCAACAAGAGCATGTAAATAGTATTAAGATCAAAACACGTGGTTTAGTGCGTGATAAAACAATTATTCAGCGCCTGATCTCTGAGGGGGTTGAAGAGCTACTCATCGACTTTACACAAAGCGATGTTGCACTCCCTAAAAAATACCAACCAAAGCCTGAACCGGCTAAACCGAAGGTTGAACAAAAACCTGCTGCTAATGAAGAGCCGCAAGGGATCACGGTTCAACAAGAGTTTCTAAAAGCTAGTGTTCACTATGAGCAGCATAGTCGTAAGCTACAAAGTTTATATTCCGATATTACAGCTGGACTAAAAATGAATATGGCAGTGCTTGACGACATTGCTGTTGATATAGTCGGCTCCGTTTTTCGAAATCACAATGCATTAACTATTTTAACTCGTCTCAAAGATAAACATATTTATAACTGGCGTCACATGATCAACACTGCGATTTTGGTGAGTGTGTTTGCTAAGTATTTAGGCTATAAAGAAAAGACGATCAAAGAACTGGCGATGGGAGCTTTGCTGCATGATATTGGCCAAGCTAAAATGCCGCAAGGTGTTTTATCTAAGCCAAGCGCATTGAATGATAACGAAATGCAAGTCGTTAAAAAACATGTGGCGCAGAGTTTAGGTTTAGTGAAAGGCGAGAAGGGCATTACTCCACTAATGCTTGATATGATAGTAAATCATCATGAACGTTTAGATGGTACAGGTTATCCACGCGGTATTACCGCTGAAAAGCTTAGCCGCCCTGCAAGAATGATGGCAATTGCTGATGTTTATGATGCTATGACGGCAGATAGGCCTCATCAAATGGGAGAAGAACCTATTTCGGCTTTGCGTTATTTACTTGCGAACAAACAAATGTTTGATTCTGAATTAGTGCAGCGCTTTATTAAATGTCTAGGTGTACACCCTGTCGGTACTATTGTTAAGTTAAATAATGATCGTTTAGCGTTAGTAATGGAAGGGAATCACGAGAATCCAATCAAACCAAAAGTGAAAGTATTTTATAATGCTAAACATAAGCACCACGTGACGGCGAAAGATGTCGATTTGAACGTGGAAAAAGAACTAAAAATTATTGCCAGTATTAAACCCTTAGATTATCAGCTTAATTTGGCTCGTTTGTTAAAAGAGCATCTGCTTGTTTAGACTTAACACAGCGTTTTTTGGCGCTGCGTTTAGCTGAAATGAATGCCCCACTAAAACAACTTATCATTAAAACTAACCACAATAGCGTCCCTTTTTCGACATGTAAGGCTACGCAACACAATAAAAGAGACAAAACTGAGCTAAACATAGCGCCTAACCAATAGTGATTGACTGGGTTGTCGCAATCACCTGCTTTAGTACATGCACAATAATTTGCTTTACAAAAATAATGAACGCTCACACCGCATAACATTAGTGCCACAATAATAAAGGCGATTTCCATACTCAAACTCAACTGAGAAACTTTTATTTTTAGTCTAAAGCTACAAATGCGATAAGTCAATGCAAATGATAATTAATATCGTTTGTTTGGTTTGTAATCAGAGATCTGATGAGTTTTAATAGGTTGTTATCTTGTTGTTAAAATGCGGGTTTTTTACCTATTTCTAACGAAAAATTACAGTTTTTTGATCTTAATTAAGGTAATGTTCGAAAGTTTATAATCATTAGAATAAAACATCTAACGCCAACATACAGTGCTAATCTTTTATGCTTAACTAATAGGTTGCCCTCATTGTTGGATTAGTTTTCGCACAAGTTTGCAAGAGGACACAGATTTATGAAGTTCACGAAAACACTAATTGCAGCATCACTTGCTGTTGTTTCTGCTGACAGCTTTGCTGCAGCTTTCCAATTAGCAGAGCAAAACGTTTCAGGTTTAGGCCGTGCATACGCTGGTGAAGCAGCCGTTGCTGACGATGCCTCAGTTGTTGCTCGTAACCCTGCACTTATGTCTTTATTTAAAGACAAGCAAATCTCAGTGGCAGGTATTGCTGTAATTCCAGATGTTAGCTTAGAAGGTGAAAGTGCTGCATACGGCTTAGATGAAAGCTCTATCGATGACGATAGCATCGCGCCATCAGCATTTATTCCTGCTGGTTACTTCACTATGCCATTAAACGACAAAGTATCTTTAGGCTTTGGTGCTTTTTCAAACTTTGGTCTTTCAACTGAATTTAAAGACGATTACGCAGCAGGCTCTATCGCAGGCGAAACTGAAATCGTGACTGTTAACATGAATGCAAGTGCTTCATACAAAATCAACGAACAGTTCAGCCTAGGCCTTGGTTTAAACTATGTTTATGCTGATGCGAAAGTGGTGCGTAATGCAGGTGCAAACCCATTAGGTTTACCAGCGAGCACGCAAATCGCTCACCTTGAAGGTGACGACTACGGCTTTGGTTGGAACATTGGTGCTATGTATCAGTTAGACGAAAACAACCGTTTTGGTTTTAACTACCGTAGTGAAACTGATATTGATTTTGAAGGTGAGTACTCAAACCAACTACCAGCTGCTGTTGGCGGTTTAGCGGGTACTAAAGTTCCGGGTGAGTTAAAATTAACCTTACCAGCCATTGCTGAGTTCTCTGGTTCACACCAAATCGATAAGAAGCTTGGCGTGCACTACAGCATTTTATGGACTGGCTGGGATAGCTTCCAAAAATTAGAAGCTTATACGCCTAGTCAAGAAGCACCTGTATTCTCTAAAGAAGAGAACTTCTCTGATTCAATGCGTTACTCTATCGGTACTGACTACCAGTACAGCGACGCTCTTTTACTTCGTGCAGGTATTGCATACGATGAGTCGCCAGCAGACCAATCTCACCTTTCAATCTCTATCCCTGATACAGATCGTTTCTGGTTCTCATTTGGTGGTAACTACGCATTCAGCGAAAACTCAAATATTGACCTAGGTGTAAGTATTCTTCGTGGTAAAACACAAAACTTCTCTGAAAAAGACAGCCTAGCTGCATCAGTTGGCCAAGATGTTTCATGGGACTATGAATCAAAAGGTCACGCAGTTCTAGTAGGTGCTCAGTACAACTACAAATTTTAATTGTAACGCGACGTAAAGTCGCTGCTACAGAGCATTAAAAAGCCGCGCTATAACATTGTTATAGCGCGGCTTTTTTGTAAGCGCGAATAAATCGCGCTTGATATATGCTGTTATAGACTTTCGATTTTCGCTTTTTGCGCTAATAGTTTGTCTTTCGCATCGGTAAACTCAGCCAGCTTAGCATGCTCTTTAGCAAGTACAGCCTCTGGCGCATTATTTACGAACTTCTCGTTAGCTAACTTGTTTTGAACCTGTGCTAAGCCTTTTTCTGCTTTTTCAAGCTGCTTCGCAATACGAGCTAATTCAGCTTCAACATCGATTAGGCCAGCCATTGGGATCATGATCTCAAGGTTACCAACATACGATGTTGCACACGCTGGTGCATCGTCTTTGTTATCAAGAAGCGTGAACTCTTCAAGCTTAGCAAGCGACGCTAAGAATGCTTCGTTATCCGTTAAGCGGCGCTTGTCTTCGTCAGACGCATTCGCAAGCAATACCGATAATGGTTTGCTTGGGCTGATATCCATTTCACCACGGATGTTACGAATAGCAAGAATGAATTGTTTAACCCACTCAAGGTCGTCCATCGCTTGGCTATCAACATTTGCTTCATTATATACAGGGAACCCTTGAACCATGATGCTAGTGCCCGCAGTTTCGATACCTGCAAGTGGTGCAACACGTTGCCAAATCGTTTCTGTGATGTATGGCATTAACGGGTGCATTAAGCGAAGTAGGCTTTCTAATACCGTGATTAGGGTATGACGAGTACCACGTTGTTGTGCTTCGTTACCTTTAAACAGTACAGGTTTAGTCAGTTCTAGGTACCAGTCACAGAATTGGTTCCAAGTGAACTCATAAATGGTGTTTGCTGCTAGGTCAAAACGATAGTTTTCTAGATGCTCAGTATAGGTTTTAACCGTTGCTTCAAATTGACCTAAAATCCAACGATCAGCAAGTGAGTACTGTTTCTCAGCATCTGTAGCGAAACCACAGTCTTGCTCTTCAGTGTTCATTAATACGTAACGGCTCGCGTTCCATAGCTTGTTACAGAAGTTACGGTAACCTTCAAGGCGGTTCATATCCCAGTTGATGTCACGGCCCGTTGAAGCCATTGCCGCAAGGGTAAAACGCAGTGCGTCTGTACCGTGTGCTTCGATACCGTTTTCGAATGTTTTACGAGTGTTTTTCTCAATCTTCTTCGCTAGTTGTGGCTGCATCATGTTACCAGTGCGCTTTTCAACTAGGCTTTCAAGGTCGATACCGTCAATCATGTCGATAGGATCAAGTACGTTACCTTTCGACTTAGACATCTTATCGCCGTTTTCATCACGGATAAGGCCAGTTACGTAAACGGTTTTAAAGGGTACTTGTGGCTTGCCGTCTTCATCTTTGATAAAGTGCATGGTCATCATGATCATACGCGCAACCCAGAAGAAAATAATATCGAAACCTGTTACCAATACGTCAGACGGGTGGAACGTTTTTAAATCATCAGTGTTTGCAGGCCAGCCTTGCGTTGAGAAAGTCCAAAGCGCAGATGAGAACCAGGTATCTAAAACGTCTTCGTCTTGCTTAAGTGCAACATCATCAGCAAGGTTGTTGTCGCGGCGTACTTCAGCTTCGTCACGACCAACGTATACGTTGCCTTCGTTGTCGTACCAAGCAGGGATGCGGTGACCCCACCAAAGCTGACGTGAAATACACCAATCTTGTACGTCGTTCATCCACGAGAAGTACATGTTCTCGTATTGTTGAGGTACGAACTTAATATCGCCATTTTTAACTGCTTCTTTTGCAGGCTCTGCTAGAGGTGCTACGCGCACGTACCACTGATCAGTAAGAAGAGGCTCAATCACTACGCCAGAACGGTCACCGTAAGGTACAGTTAAGCTGTGATCTTCGATTTTTTCTAATAGACCAAGTTCTTCAAATTCGCTCACAATCGCTTTACGTGCATCAAAGCGGTCAAGGCCATGTAGGCGCTCAGGAATTGGCGCATCTAATTCAAGCTCTTTACCGTCGAATGTGTAGCTTTCGCCTTCGCTTAATACCGCTGCATCTTTATTGAAGATGTTGATCATTGGTAGTTGGTGACGTTTACCTACTTCGTTATCGTTAAAGTCGTGGGCAGGCGTGATTTTCACACAACCTGTGCCTTTTTCCATGTCTGCATGTTCATCGGCAACAATTGGAATACGGCGGTTTACGATAGGCAGTAAAATGTCTTTACCGATCAGATCTTGATAGCGCTCATCATCAGGGTTAACAGCAACACCTGTATCACCTAGCATTGTTTCAGGACGTGTTGTCGCAACAATGATGTAGTCTTTACCATCTTTGGTTTTTACGCCATCAGCAAGAGGGTAACGTAGGTTCCACATATGACCTTGTTTGTCTTTGTTTTCAACTTCAAGATCAGAAATCGCCGTGTGTAGTTTAGGATCCCAGTTAACTAGGCGCTTACCACGGTAGATTAAATCTTCTTTGTGAAGACGTACGAATACTTCTTTTACCGCTTCAGAAAGGCCCTCGTCCATAGTGAAACGCTCACGGTCCCAATCTACAGAGGCGCCTAAACGACGTAATTGTTTAGTGATCGTGCCGCCAGAGTGGTTTTTCCATTCCCAGATTTTATCGATGAATGCTTCACGGCCTAGGTCGTGACGAGTTTTACCTTCTTCAGCAGCAAGCTTACGCTCAACAAGCATTTGTGTTGCGATACCCGCGTGGTCAGTACCTACTTGCCATAATGTGTTGTTGCCTTGCATACGCTTTAAACGCGTTAGCGTATCCATGATGGTATCTTGGAACGCGTGGCCCATGTGTAAGCTACCCGTGACGTTTGGTGGCGGGATCATAATTGAGTATGCGTCACCTTGGCCAGACGGTTTAAAGTAGCCATTTTCTTCCCAGCCTTGGTATAAAGACTGTTCAATATCTTGCGGATTATAGGTTTTATCCATTACACAGAACCTTAAATAAATGCTTAAATGTCAATTTCTTGCGTTGCAATATGGGCGCCCAGTTGGCGAAGCTTTTTAAACCGCTCACGGGCGGCTTGCTTAGCATTTGGCTCAACGGGTACGAAATCATAAACCTGCTGAAAACGGCGAATAAAATCCGGTAGGTGTTCAGCTAGGTTGATTAATATTTTTCTGTTGCCGACAGGTGGAGTCATACCAATTTCAACCGGAGCGCCACCTTTAGGGCCTTCACCTTGTAAGTTGTGTGGTACAAAACTATCTGGTTCAAATGACCAAATGATGTCGTCGATTGTGTGGGCCGTGTCGGTGTTATCAGCGTAAATAAATACGCGATGACCTAGACGATACTGATCCGCAGCAATTTTAGCTGCCAGATCGAAAACAGCGCCAGCCGTTTGGTGGGCACTATCATCTTGTTTTAGAACGTAAAATTGTGCGTTCATATTCATAGTGACTTTCGTCCCCACAGATACACAGATCAAAGCAGGGATTTTGACATAGAACGCGAATTGCTTCAATTAATAAGGCGCCATTTGGCGCCTTATTTAGGGTTAGTTTTAAGCTTGCGGTAAGGCTTAATCGTGACTTGCTTCGCTCACGCCTGCGCGGTTTAGCAAATACTGAGTCAACATAGGCACCGGACGACCGGTTGCGCCTTTGTTTTTACCGCCGCTGCGCCATGCTGTACCTGCGATATCTAAATGCGCCCAGTTATATTTTTTGGTGAATTTAGATAAGAAGCATGCCGCTGTAATCGTACCTGCTGCACGACCACCTAAGTTGGTGAAATCAGCGAATGGGCTTTCAAGTTGCTCTTGATAGTCATCCCATAAAGGTAACTGCCATGCACGGTCGCCACTTTGCTCAGATGCTTTTAGTAGGTCATGGGCCAGTGGGTTGTGGTTTGATAGTAAACCTGTGGCATGCGAACCCAGCGCGATAATACACGCACCTGTTAGTGTTGCTACATCAACAACGGTATCTGGTTCAAAGCGCTCAACATAGGTTAGTGCATCACACAGTACTAAACGGCCTTCAGCATCGGTGTTTAACACTTCAACTGTTTGCCCCGACATAGTGGTTAAGATATCACCTGGGCGATAAGCGTTTGAGCCAGGCATGTTTTCACAACCCGCTAAAACACCGACAACGTTAATTGGTAATTGCATTTGCACTAAAGCGCGCATAGTACCAATAACACCCGCTGCACCACCCATGTCGTATTTCATTTCATCCATGGCTTCGCCTGGCTTGATTGAAATACCGCCAGAGTCGAAAGTTAAGCCTTTACCGACTAACACGATTGGCGCTTGGTCTTTGTCGCCACCTTGATAGTTGATCACTGACATAACCGATTCATTAGCACTACCACGGCCAACCGCTAGGTATGAATTCATGCCCAGCTCTGCCATTTTTTGTTCGCCAATAATATCAACAGTCACATTATCGAAGTTATCAGCGATTTCTTGCGCTTGCTCACCTAAATACGCAGGATTACAGATATTTGGCGGCATATTGGCAACGTCTTTACATAACTTGCTACCTGCAGCAATGGCTAAGCCATGCTCAATTGCACTTTCGCCAATGGTTAACTCACGACGCGTTGGTACGTTGAAAACAATTTTACGTAAAGGACGACGAGGGTCACTTTTTTTGCTCTTCAGTTGATTGAAGGTGTATAAGCAGTCCTGAGTTGTTTCAACTGCTTGGCGTACTTTCCAATAAGTGTCACGACTCTTAACATGTTGCTCAGTTAAAAAGCATACCGCTTCCATTGAACCTGTTTCGTTAAGTGTGTTTATCGTTTTTGAGATAATTTGTTTGTATTGTTTGTCATCAAGCTCGCGCTCTTTGCCGCAACCTACCAATAATACTCGTTCGCTTAGTACATTAGGTACATGATGTAATAGTAATACTTGGCCAGGCTTACCTTCAAGATCGCCGCGGCGCAATAAGTTTGAGATATAACCGTCACTGATTTTATCTAATTGTTCACCAATGGGGGATAAACGACGTGGCTCATAAACGCCTACTACAATACATGCGCTACGTTGCTTTTCTGGACTACCACTTTTTACGCTAAATTCCATTGTTGCTCCTGATATTGAGTCGTATAACCTTAATTTATAAGGGTAAGAATTTCTTTTTCGAGTCTTTTCTTACATTTTTTAGTTTAGTAGCACTAATCTTAGTACATAAACCATGACTCTATTTATGTGTTTTTGAACTTTATCTTAATGTGAATATCAATATCACATAATAGATGTCATCTGTACCATTAATGCAAGATTATATGCGCTTGCTAGGTATGATATTTGACACTGATGACATATAATAAAGTGAGTAAAATAACTAGTTTACTCAAAAATCCTTACTATTCCAGTGAAACTCGATGTTTAACAGGGGCGAGCATTGCTAATTTTTCGTTATTTGACCACTGAAGTCTTCAAGTCGCAGGTCGCCGTATTTTTAACTTTGATGACTATTTTTGTGTCTCAAAAGTTTGTTGTTATTTTAGGAGACGCCTCTGAAGGGGGTCTTCCAGCTAAACTTGTGCTTTCGATGATTGCGCTAAAACTTCCTCAACTTGCTTCACTTATCCTGCCTTTGAGTATCTTCTTGGGTATTATTTTGGCGTACAGTCGCATTTATGCTGACAGCGAAATGACAGTTTTCAGAGCCTGCGGTGTCAGTGAGTGGTACGTAGTTCGGGTAACGCTTATCTCAAGTACTGCCATGGCTATTTTAGCTGGTGCCCTAACTCTTTATGTCGCACCATGGGCCAGTGAGCAAGAATATCAATTAAAAGAACAAGCAAAAGCCGATGCAGGCTTATCGGCATTACGTGCTGGGCGTTTCCAGCAAACAGGTAACGAAAAAGCGGTCGTTTTTATTCACAACATTGAAAACAGTGGTAAAGAGCTACACAAGGTATTTGTTGCGCAGTTACCTGATCGTGAAAAAGGTGACTTAGCCCGTTTAGTGTATGCAGAGCGTGGTGTGGTGATTGAACAAGATAACGGTGAACAGCAACTTGTTCTTAATGATGGTAAGCGCTACGAAACAGACGGCGAGTCTGCTGCTTTGAACTTAACTGAGTTCGATGGTTACAGTGTGCAAATTCAAGATCAAGAAATAGAGCACCAGCGCCGTAAGTTAGAAGCAATTCCAACCCTTGATTTATTGAAAATGAAAACCTCTGAAGCTATTGCACAGTGGCAGTGGCGTTTAGCTATACCACTTTCAATTCCATTATTAACTTTACTCGCGGTGCCTCTGAGTGTGGTGAATCCGCGCCAAGGGAAATTCGCTAAATTAGTGCCCGCAATTAGCTTGTATTTAGGGTATTTCATTTTGTTGAATGCCGCTAAGTTTGCTGTTGAAGATGGAAAAATACCGCCTTCAATTGGCTTATGGTGGATCCATTTATCAGCCTTGTTTATTGGTGGTTTCTTGATTATTAAAGGTCGTCCGCTCGGCGCATGGTTAAAGGCAGTTGTGACTAAGCGGGAGTTAAGCGCATGATGAAAACACTCGACTGGTATTTAGGTCGCAGCATAATTCAAACAACCGGTTTTGCGTTAATGGTGCTGGTAGGTATCAGTACCCTCATTAAGTTTATTGAGCAGTTAAAATCAGTTGGCCGTGGTAGCTACGATATTGCAACAGCGTTGATTTACACCCTGTATAGCATGCCAGGTGACTTAGTTATCTTCTTCCCAATGGCTGCATTGATTGGTGGCTTAACAGGTCTAGGCGCATTGGCATCAAATAGTGAGTTGGTTGTTATGCAAGCGGCGGGTATGTCACGTTTGCAAATTATTGTATCAGTCATGAAAACCGCGATGTTTATGGCTATTTGTATGATGGCGCTAGGTGAATGGGGCGCCCCAGAAGCACAGCTCAAAGCAAAAGAAATACGTAACCAAGCGATTTATGGTGGTGATGTATTTAATGCTAAGCAAGGTGTGTGGGCGAAAGATGGTAGTAACTTTATTAATATTGAAGATGTCGATCAGCAAGGTACTTTACGTGGCGTGCATATGTATCACTTTGATAAATCGTTGCAACTTACGCAAATTACCAAGGCAGAAGAAGCATTAAATCGTAAAGATGGCTGGTTACTTCGTGATGTAAATAAAGTCATGATCACGCCAGAGCAGATCACGACTGAGCAATACAAAGAAGAGTTCTACGACTCGCAGCTGACTGCTGAAAAATTAGGCGTTGTATCAGTTAAGCCCGAATCGTTGTCGTTTACTGGGCTTTGGTCTTATTTAGGTTATTTACAGCAAAATGAACAAGATACTAGCACCTATGAGTTGGCGCTATGGCGCAAAATCATGCAGCCAGTATCTATCGCCGTTATGTTGTTAGTTGCTCTGTCGTTTATATTCGGACCACTTCGCACAGTAACCATGGGCGCACGTATCATCATGGGTGTCATAACTGGTATTACTTTCCACTTAACCAATGAGATATTTGGTCCTGTGGTAATGGTTTACCAAATACCTGCAGTGGTTGGTGCTGTGTTACCAAGTCTGTTGTTTATTGGGTTTGCAACATACCTGTTGAATAAACGGGTGTAAAATTCGTTTTAAATCATAAAAAAGCGTGGTTTGAACCACGCTTTTTTTATGCTTGATTTGCCTTTAATCAAGTGAGCGATAAATACGTTTGTTTTCTTCTTTAGTTAAAGTGATCACTTCAGTTTTTGCAATGTAATCTTGCAATGCGCGTTTATTTTTAAAATCGATCAACACCACTAAATTACCTAAACCTAATAGTGCAGTAATGGCTCTAAGTGCACCTTGATGCCAGCTAATTAAATGGCCATCGAGGGTTTGCACCTTCAAACGCCACGCGCGCATACCAATTGTTTGGCCGCTTTTAGCCCAAAAGTAACTAAAGAAACTGATACTCACTATTACTAATAATGCGCTACGGATACCGTATAGTAAGGGTGAATTTTGAATGAAAGCAGAGACATCTTCGGCGTCACCAATGCTAAGTAACTCTAAAGAAATAAGCCCTTGAATAGCTAATAAATAGAGTACTGTTGTCAGCATCGCAAAGGCAATGATAACCAAGGTATCGTAAATTAAAGAGGCAAAGCGGCGCCAGAAACCGGCACGTGGAAACTCAGCTGACATAAACAATCTCATCCAATTAAATTGCGCAGTAGTTTAGCAAAGTCCTTCGCAAACAAGAAATACTTAACGGCTGTTTAGTATGCTGGGAACTGAACTGGCTTTGCTAACCTTAATTACATAATCAAAATGAGTATGCAAACATCACTATTTATTAAAGCAAAACCCACCATACCTTTAATCATCCAAGCTTTAAAAATTTCAATACCTATAAAACTAGTAGGGTAGTGGGCACTGACAAACTCTGAAGTTAACAACTTGTTTAATTATTGCGCGGTTGATCAGTGACGCCGCACAAAACGCTTGCTGCCTTACCCATTCTTTGTATAATGCTTGGCATAGAGACAAAAGCAGTAAAAAAAGCTTTCGCTCTAAAGTGGTTTTTCTTTATCTTCTCGTGTTTAGAAGGTTAAAGAAAAATGAAGCCAGTATGATGGAATTGGTAGACATGACGGATTCAAAATCCGTTGCCTTCGGGCGTGGCGGTTCAAGTCCGCCTACTGGTACCACTTTTTAACCCGTTGATTTTCAACGGGTTTTTCTTTTCTGCAATATAGTTTTTCTTAGTCACATCCATTTTTTTATAAAATTAACCCAAACTGTGACGATTTTTTGCCACAGTTTTGTTTCTGCTTTTTACTTGTCACAATGGTCATTAGTTGTTTTTGTCACAGCTCACTTCTATTAGCTTGGATTCTTGTAAGCTGGATTTTGGTCCATCAATATTTTTCGCTTGCTCAGCAAGGTACTCTTGCGAAGGGTGAGCATAACGTTGCACCATTTCTAAAGTTTTCCAGCCACCCAGTTCTTTTAAGGCCAACAGGTCTGTACCAGCCTCAATATGCCTAGTTGCCCAGTTGTGTCTTAAGTCATGAAACCTTAAACCATCCAATTGTGCCTGTTTGGTAATGCGTTTCCACAGTGCATCTTTAATATCTTTAACAGGGTTATTGTTAGTATTTACAAATACATAAGTAGAGCTTCTCTGCTCTTTTAGCTGTGAAAGCATCGTTATTGCTTTGTGAGATAATGGTACTATGACGTGATCTTTCGATTTGTGATCTTTCGCATCAATATAGATACACTGTTTGCAGAAGTCGATTTGTGACCATCGTAGTGAAAAAATATTGCTTCGCCTCATTCCTGTGAGTAAAGCGAAAATGAGGACACTTCTTAGGTAGTAGGGCGCGCATTCTAAGAGCTTTATAACATCAGCGTTATCTAGTTTAAAAAAAGCACGTCTAGGCTCTTTCTGTATCTTAATTACGGGTACTCTATCTATCCAGCCAAGCTCTTGGTGACAGAAGTTTAAAAACGCCTTAAGCTCTGCCAAGTATCTGTTGCGAGTAGCAATTGATATTTCTTGCTTTTTTGCAATAGTCGAGAGCACTAAGTGAGTGTCTATTTTCTGGACATTAGGATCTGCTAATTTGACCTTCCACCATTCTAGTTTTGATGCTTTTTCTTTAACTGTGCGATTTGATTGTCTCGATTCAAGATAAATCTCAACAGCTTCAGAAAAGCAGTGTGCTTCAGGCGTCGGATCAGTGATTTGCCTCCAAAGTTCTTGCTTTAAGCATGCTTCAAAGGCTTCTGCCTTAGCTTTTGATGTTTGTCTGGTGCTTTTGTTTATACGCTTGCGCTTATCTCCATAGCTTAGCTCAAACTTTGTGTACCAATACTTACTCTCTTTTTTCTTATAGATCATAGGTTATGCTCCAGTGAATACCTATGCTATTAACTTAATGATAAAAAGAGGAAAATACAGAAGGGTTTATTATTTATGTTCGACTATTTACAGCTTGAAGTTCTGTTACAGTAACACCGATATGACAATAGCGCTTAACACTTTCTGTTGATGTCCAACCTCCAGCCTTCGCGATGGTCTCTAAAGTTGCCCCATTTCGTCTTAGATCGGTCGCAAAGTAGTGTCTCACATGATGAGGAACAAAACTGTCAGGTAAATTAGCTGCTTTAATTGCAGCTCGCCAGCGAAGATAATTGAGCCTCGGCAATTTGCCTTTTTTATCTGCAAACAGCTTGCTGGACGAAATGCTATTTTCTTTTCGATATTTAAGAAGGGATGTAATACATTGAATAGCCTCATCACTGAGAGGGACTTCCACCATCACTCTTGCTTTATTTTTTAGGGCAGGTAGGTGCATGATTTTTTTGTTTAAGTCGAATTGTGAGACATCAGCTTCCAGCAGTGAGGTGTATCTTATCCCCATATGCCATAACAGCATTAGAAACATTTTTTCTTGCATTGTTTTAGCGTAGTGATTTACGAATCTTTGCCAGGTGGAATATGGTAAATCAATAAACTCTCGCTCCCCTGATTTAAAAGATGGGATTGTTGGTTGGTGTGATATCCACTTTAATTCATACGCAATTTTACTGGCAGCTCTTAATTCGACACCGTATTGATGTTTCGTACTATCAGACCATTCATTTTCATGCATTTCCTGTATAACCATATTCACGAAGCTTACATCAAAATATTCTAGTGGTAAGTCACCAGCAATGTAGTGCCAAACCCCAAGCTTTTTGATTTTTGCGTCAGCTGTACTTGCCGTGGAAGAAGATGTTTGAGTGTGTGCTTGTGCTAACGCGTTTCCTAAATAACGCCCCTTTGTTTCTTTTAGCGGTTTTGGACTTTTTAAAGAGGCTTCATGTATTTTCTGATTTGCTTTTTCCTTGGCTTCTTCTAAGCATTCTGTTTCAAGGCTTAATCTCGTACCTTCAGAGTCAAAAATGGAAGCTATAGCTTTGTGTTCATCACTCTTATTTCTAAAAGAAAGATAATATTTATTGCCTCTTTTTTTTACCCCTAGCTTATATAATTCGACATAATCAGGAATTGAACCTTTTGGTAAACCTGATTTTAAATCTTTCAGGTACTTTTGAGTAAGCTTGCCTTTTTCTTGTGTATTCAACATAGAAAATTCATCAATCCGCTCTTTGGCTTTTAGCACATAATAGAGCCTTTGCGATTCAGCCTCTTTGGCTATTGCAGCCTGAGCAATTGCTATTTCTGAAGAGTCGAAATTTGATAAATGGCTTTTTTCTTGATCGACAGCTGTGTGTTTAAGTTTTGTTGTAGTATCTTGGAGAGTCGATGGATTCTCTGTGGGTACGGGTGTTGTACTTTGAGATACTTCAGCAAAGTTCTCTGTAGAAACGGGTGTTGTACTTTGAGATACTTCAACAGCTACCCCTGTAGATACGGGCGTCGTACTTTGAGATACTTCAGCAACTTTCTCTGTGGGTACGGACTTAGCACTTTCAGGTACTTCAGTAACTTTCTGCTTTGATGAGGTGGATTCTCTTTGATCCTGCTGTTTTTTCTGAGATAAAGCCTCTCGCATTCGCTTGTTGTACTCTTCCGCTTCTTCTGGCAAAAACCACCAAGTGTCTTCATCTTCATCGTAATCACCTTGCAGTTCACCTTTTTTGGCTAACTTTATTATTCTTTCTTTAGGAAACCCTAGCCTTGTCTCAAGCTCGTCAGTTGTTAGCCACCTTGTTGATGCATATGCACAAGCACAGTTAACCAATGGCGCATTTGTATGCGCCATTGAATTAACATTACTTGAGTGTGAAGTATGCATCTTTAACCTACTAAAAATTAACGTAAGTCAATTTTGCCAGATAAAGAAAAAAAATGGTTTTTTAAGATTTTTGAAAATGGGGTAAAAAAAATTATTTATAAATTTGACAGGTACAGTCTTATGAAAAAGCCAGCATAGCTGGCTTTAGGTTATAACGAGTCAAAAAACGCGTTAACTGATTTATCAAACAAGTGATAAAAATATAAAAATTGTCCAGTGTGTTGAATATGTGATTGCACATCTCGCTTGAACTGTTTCAATAAGTAGAAATTACAACTGAAAAACACGTTCGTAGCTGGGCGCATCTCTTCAGGCAACGCTTGCATAAAAGAATCGCTAACGACTATAAACTCTTGCTGAGCTACATAATTTCTTACGTAATATATGTAGCCATCATTTTGTTCATATAAAGCAATATATTCTTCATCATTAGCAACTGCAGGTCGCTTCTGAAATAGTTCCACAACGTTTGAGTTAGTCATATTCATCTCCAAAAAGTTTGTCTTCGAAAATAAATACGAGCTACTTATGCAAAATTTGCATGGTCTGCCGCTTCTTATTTGTAATTAAAATTACATGGAGTGAATATGATGGAAAATGACAAATTTAATGCTGCTGTAGCGGCCGATTTTTTAGAGAAAGTTAGTCAGTGCCTTTATCAAGAGTATGACGCTATTTATGATTTAAACTTTACAGAAGATAATTTTGATGTAGAGAAACTGTTATTTCACTGCTTTTCTAGTAGCTACAAAATTAGTTTTAGCTATGAACAGTTATCTCTTCTTAGGTCACTATTATTACTACTTTGCAGCAACACTCACTTATTAATGAGTAATGAGGCTGGTGATACTGAAGACTTTGTTGATGAACGTCAGTTAGAATTTGAATTCGATAACTCGCATTAATTCGCTTGCAGTGAACATGTTTATCTTTAAGTACATATAGGAGATAAACATGAGCCAAACAAAACTTCAAATTGTCAGAAAGTACACAAGAGAATCTAAGTCACCTTTTCAAGACGCATCGACGAGCCTATGGCTTGCAAATGTCACTAACGAAGACAGGCTTGAGTTAGACTTTTCACAATACATATACGTTCATCGTGATGATGTTGGAAAAGTCGTCGGAGTCAGTGTTAGTAAGTCAATTGCTCGAGAGCACAGTCTTGAAAGTCAGTATCTTGAAGGGAGCGGTATGTATCGCATACTTATCTTGTACATTGACCAAATCAAAGATTTCTGCGAGCTCTGGGCTGATGAATTTGAACAGTTCTTTCTACTGCCGCCTGATTTGTTTTTCGAATTAGCGCAGTGGCATTGGAACACAATCATTGAAAATGATGGTTAATTGAAGCGACTCGAAAGAGTCGCTTTTTCTTGAACATATTACTACCAGATAGCGTCATGCCCTTACTTGCACTGATACTATTCGTTGGCATTCGCTTTTTTATTATCTAGATATACCCAAATAGCGCCGCCAATCATCATTGATAGGGGGACCAGAAAAGTTAAGTATTCAATCTGAAAGTTCATAGCACTTCTCCAATTCAATGTGAGGAAAAAATATAGCTCGTTACCTTTGCTAGTAATTTACTATAACACATCGCAAACTGGGCATGATTTCACTATACGCCATTGAGCAATATGAATATCATTTCTACTATTCATGACATGCTTTCTCATGTAAAAAATAGCGGCGCTAGTAAGATAGTAAACCAAAATTCACTTTACTAAACTGGTAATAAACGCACTTATTTTGCTTGTTTATTTCCTACTTAATAGTGCGAGACATACTGAAATAAGCAGGACGCTCAATCATCACTTAGCAAATGTCGTTACCACCGCACCCTGGCGGAGGACCTAGATTTGGCTTCTTTAGGAAGTCAGCTCGCATATATAAGCGGTTTGCGATAAGAGTTAACTATAGGGAGAGTTAGCTGTGTGAGTTGCACGAATGCGTTGCAACAAACTCAGATGAATGGCAGAGCAATAAAACAGGGAAGCAGGCACAATGTGCCTGCTTTTCTCTTTAGATTTCTCATCGACCAAACATATGTATTTGCACAGTACATAAAACAGGAGAAACTGTGTGAAGACATTACGCTTAAAGTTCGTTCTAGATTTAGTTCGAGTTATCGTGAATGTAATTTATATATTTGTGGTTATTGCAGTTGGATTTTGGGTCGTGGACTATTTTTCCATCTACAAAGCTGCATCAAGTTACTTATTCTCGGGTATCGATGGATATGCACGACTTATTATCGCATTCATATTTGCAGAAATCTTAGGCTATATAGAATCGAGCTTAAGAGATAAATACCTGTAATACTCAGCGCCCAATGGGCGCTTTTTAATGAATTTTGTACGGGTTATTGACGCTATGGCTAACTTATTTTTGTCGGATAGACGGCACTTGTTACCAAGTGCCGCCCTCCTAAGAACCGTACGTGCAACTTTCACCGCATACGGCTCAAGCCTCCACTAAGGCAACATAATGTCACCCAGCAATGTCACAAACTTGCTACGACAGGTTGGATCCAAGTATTTCGTCCGTAATTATTGGTCTTCCTATTCCCCAGGTAATCCCGATATTTAGGATCGTACGGGGTTGACGCACTTCGGATCTTAACGTGTCTTTTGATTGGCGTTTTGTTAATTTGAGCAAGAATGAGAACTCGTATTTCATTGTTTATCATTTGATAACCATGAAATAGCCATTGACCATTTAAACCTTGAAAGTATTTACGGCCAACCCACATTCTGCTTCTACGGGTATGACGCCGCCGCGCCCACCGCCATAACGCCCAGAAGATCTGATGACCTACATAGGTAAAGGTTCGCTTTGCCACACAATGGCGATAATAATTCGCCCAACCGTGCAACTTTGGATTCATTAGTTTAATGAGATCTGTCGTTGATACAGTTGCGTGTGCTCTGATAAGTTCACGCATGTTACTTAAGAATGACAGCACGTTGCTCTTGCTTGGTTTAATAAGCAGTTTTCCTTTGTACTTTCGAAGGTTAAACCCTAAAAAGTCAAAGCCGTCATCAATATGGGTAACATGTGTTTTCTCCTCAGATAGAGTTAACCCTCTTTCCTGTAGAAACTTAACTAGTCGCGGTTTAACCTCATTAACGAGCACCTCTTTCGATGAGCCTGTAATAATGAAATCGTCCGCATAGCCAATAAAGTTTATCCTTGAGCCTGTTTGACGCGCGATTGACTTAACCTGCTTTTCCAAGCCCGCTAACGTCAGTAACATCAATGTTGGCGAGATTATTCCACCTTGAGGTGTTCCTTCATCTGTTCTGTAGAATAATCCTTTGTCGATAAACCCGCACCCTAGCCACTGTTTCAACATTCGTGTATCCATTGGAATGTTATCTATCAGCCATTGGTGGCCAATTTTATCGAAACATGCCTTGATGTCACCTTCGAGTACCCACTGCGCTGAGCTTGGTTTACACAAACACTTAAAGCATTGTGCAATGGCATCAGCCGTGCTGCGATTCGGTCGAAACCCGTAGCTATTTGGGTCGGCAATGGTTTCAGATATTGGTTCCAAGGCTAGAAGATGTAACGCTTGTTGCGCACGGTCTATCATGCACGGAATGCCTAATGGTCTGAATTTGCCGTTTTTCTTAGGGATATAGATGCGTCTGAGCGGTTTGGCTTTATAGCCTTTTCTGCTCAGTTGGTTAACTGCCGCAAGCTTTTGTGCATCAGAGTTCCAAATGACGCCATCAACACCGGCTGTTCGTTTACCTTTGTTTTGTGATACTCGTCTGACAGCAAGTAACTTTGCTGACTTCGAGTGAGTCAGTATCCATTGCAGCGCTTTCGCTTTGCCTTGTTTACCTTCTCGAATTGCCTTTGCAATGCGCATTTGAAGCTTTAACACATGTTGCTCAATAGCCGTCCAATTGATGGATTGCCATTCGCTTTTGTCTGAAGAGGCACTAACTTCAAGCGAAGTCATCATTTGCGTTTCCTCATGAATAAAGTTCTTCAAATCATCTTGCAACGGGAGACCAGTTGGAAGTGGGCTCACTTTCGTGCCAGAAACAATTCTGTATCTACATCATTACAATGCAGCATTGGCTTTTTCCAACCTCCTTTACCTGCACAACTATCGGCAATCTTCACAGATAGCTTTCCCATAGGGAGAAATACAGGCTTACCTTGTTCCGTATGTCGCGCAATATCAGGTTAGATGCCCACTATAGTGCGGAGAGCATGTCGATCACGAAAGAGCACTGTCCAATCTCTTTCCTACTCCCATTGCCGTTTGGCCACAGCGTATAAAACCACTTCCGCTGCTTCTCGTATAACGCACCTTACATGGATTCACATACGTTCATCATACTGATTCCCTAGCACTTACCCAATTGTGGTTATCAGGAAGAAACGCCTCTCACGATTTGTTTCCCGCCAAATTGGCTTTGTTACATTGTTTGGCTCGCTGCTTTATTCAGAACCATAGGGTCATCTGGTGATACAGATGGTTCACTCTTATCGCGGTGAACAGCGCTTCATACGACTTCAAGTCGCACGGACAAAAATGAGTTAGAGCTGAAGGACGGCTCTGTGCCAAAAGCAGCCCTTGAGTGACTTAGTGATAAAGGCTGCAATGATACGATTGCTGACATTTCACTATTTCTTTTTATGCCTTCTCATTGCCATTAATAGACTGTCATTTAGCTATCGCAACAACTTTGACCTTCTTGAATTGGCGGGCATTTCACTGTTCCATAAGAGCAATATACGCAACAATCGCCTTTCAAAGGCTTTAGGAGAACTTTGCAAGATTCACATTCATAATACCACTGGCAAGCGTTGGTTGGCATTTCTTCAGTTTTACTGAAGCCACACTCAGGGCAAGTAATGGTAGAATTTAACTCTATACTTTGCATGTTTGCTCCTTCAAAGGTTTAACAATGTCTAATACGGACATTACAATCATCAAACAAATACCTACATAAAACAAATAAGTGCTCCATTCGTATTGCCATAGTGGATAGAGGGTTAACAAAACCGCTATAGGGCCAATAACCCCAAGAATACCTCTCGCATGATTTTGGTTTTTATACCAGTTATACAAATTTACCAACAATGCCAGAGTTGCAAATATAGGTAACAAGGTATTTACAGCAATTCCCTCAAAGTGAGAGAGAAAGCCTAATCCTAATGCTGATGCTAACGAGCCGAGTGCGGGGAAGCACCCCGTACAACTAAGAGCCGCAAGCCAAACACCACCTGAGCTAACTTTATCTAAAATCTTATTAATCATTTTTAACGTCTAACATTATTTGAATGATTTGAGTATGAACTCCGTAGGTAGGTACGGAGTCAATACTATTTTAGCGAATCGATTATTGGGCAGTGGGATTGATCGTTATTGTTGCGGCATGAATTAGTCATTTCTTTTATGACGACTTCTAAGCGTTGAAGGTCAGCTATCTTATTTTGAATTACGTTCAATTTCAGCAAGCCTAGGGATTCTACTTTGGCACAATCGCCATCCATTGACATCAATGAAGCCACTTCTTTTAGAGTAAAGCCAAGTGCTTTGGCCTTACAGATGAATTGTAATTGTTTGGTGATTGAGTCGTCATAGACACGATAACCATTTTGAGGTTTTTGAGGCTGTTTTATCAAGCCTTCCCGCTCATAAAACCGTATAGTTTCTACGCCTATATCAAGTTCTTTAGCCAACTTGCCTATTGTTTTCATCGTCCAACCATAAAATCAACTTTAATCATGACATTAGTATATCAATACGAAGTAAAATTGCTCGAACTACAATGACTGGTTTTCGCTAAAAGCTGCCCTTAGAGCATTTACGTTAACTCGTTTTGGGGCGTGCGACGTGAAGTCGTATGAAGCGCTGTTCACCGCTTAATGAGTGAACCATCTGTATCACCAGATGATCCTAGGAGCCTGAATAAAGTAGCGGCTCTGACAATGTAACGAAGGTTGGTAT